>NZ_DKJX01000120.1:0-174052 GCF_002454935.1 Massilia sp. UBA6681 | reverse complement strand
CGGCGACAGCGGCCGATGCGCTGGCGGCGATCGCACCGGCGGTCGTGGCGGGGGCGGAATCGCTGGGCGGCAGCAAGATGGCCGGGCAGGGCGCGACACCGCGCGACGCGCCCGTTGCCGATACGAGCCCGGCGGCCGTCAAGCGCCTCTAGCCTGACGGCCGGCCGGCCAGCACAAGACGCCGGCGCATGCATCGCTGATATGTGCGGCATATCACACAGCTCATCTGATTCATTCCGTATATAAGTCCTTCGGCTTGTTCCACATCCCTTTTCCACCTTCGATGGGGGCGCGGCATGCCCGCGTACGGCGCGACAAAGCGCGTATTTTGGCTTACCATAAAGTCAATCTCAGCCTTCCACCGCCAAGCCCATGACCCGTCCATCCAAGCATCGTCCACTTCGCGTGTTCCTGCCGGCCCTGCTGGTCGCAGCGAGCTGTGCCTTCCTCCCCCACACCGCCATGGCGGCGGCGCCGGTGCAGACCCCGGTCGTCACCGGCCTGCCCGATTTCTCCGACCTGATCGACAAGGTCGGCCCGGCCGTGGTCAACATCCGCACCACCGAGCGCGTGCAGCGCGGCCAGGGCATGCCGGGCGAGGAGGAGATGCAGGAATTCCTGCGCCGCTTCTTCGGCGGTCAGATTCCGCGTGGCGGCGGGCGCGGCCAGGGCCGTCCGGGCGGGCAGGGCGGCGCCGAGGAGCAGGTCACGCGCGGCGTCGGTTCCGGCTTCATCGTTTCCGCCGACGGCTTCGTGCTCACCAATGCCCACGTGGTCGAAGGCGCCGACGAAGTCACCGTCACGCTCACCGACCGCCGCGAATTCAAGGCCAAGGTGCTGGGCGCCGACCGCCGTTCCGACGTGGCCCTGCTCAAGCTCTCGGCCAGCAACCTGCCTTACCTGCGCACCGGCGACTCCAGCAAGATCCGGGTCGGCGAATGGGTGGTGGCGATCGGCTCCCCCTTCGGCCTCGACAACACCGTTACCTCCGGCATCATCTCGGCCAAGTCGCGCGACACCGGCGAATACCTGCCGCTGATCCAGTCCGACGTGGCGGTCAACCCGGGCAATTCGGGCGGCCCGCTGATCAACATGCGCGGCGAGGTCATCGGCATCAACTCGCAGATCGCCACGCTGTCCGGCGCCTACAACGGCATTTCCTTCGCGGTGCCGATCGACGAGGTCATGCGCGTGGCCGACCAGCTGAAAACCACCGGCAAGGTCACGCGCGGGCGCCTGGGCGTGCAGATCAGCGAAGTCACGCGCGACGTCGCCGAGTCGCTCGGCCTGGGCAAGGCGCGCGGGGCCGAAGTGTCGATGGTCGAAGCCGGCGGCCCGGCGGAGAAGGGCGGCATCAAGGTCGGCGACATCATCCTGAAATTCAACGGCCAGCCGATCGAGACCACCCGCGACCTGCCGCGCCTGGTCGGCGCCACCAAGGTCGGCAGCCGCGCCAACGTCACCGTATGGCGCCGCGGCACCCAGCTCGACGTGCCGGTGACCATCGTCGAACTGCAAGAGGAGCGTTCCCCGACCGCGCGCCCGACGCCCAAGAAGCCGACCCCGGGCGCCGCGCCGAACGCGCTCGGCCTGGTGGTCTCCGACATCCCGGCGGCGGCGCGCGCCGAAGCCGGCGTCGACGGCGGCGTGCTGGTCGAGAATGCCGAGGGCAGCGCGGCCACGGCCGGCATCCGCCCGGGCGACATCATCTCGCAGGTGGGCAATAGCCCGGTGAGCAGCGTGGCCCAGTTCAACGGCCTGGTCGCCAAGCTCGATCCGAAGAAGCCGGTGGCCCTCCTGGTGCGCCGTGAGGACGTCACCCAGTACGTCGTCGTGAAGCCGCGTCAATGATGGGCGCGGTTCCGTTCACGCTGTACTCGCGCAGCTACTGCCACCTGTGCGAAGACATGCTGCAGGCCTTGCTGGCCCTGCAGCAGCCCGGGGAGCGCTTCGAGGTCGCCGTGGTCGACGTCGACGCCGACCCGGCGCTGGTGGCGCGTTTCGACGAGCTGGTGCCGGTGCTGTATGGCGACCCGGAGGGCGAGGAGCTGTGTCATTACTTCCTCGACCCGGTGGCGGCGCGCGGCTGGGCCGACGCCTGCGTCCGGGCCGCTGCCTGATCCGCAAACCCTGCCATTGTCTCCCGGATAATCAAAAACAGGCCTTTCTACCCTTCGCCGCCCCCAAAACCGGGCTTTCCGGCGCGGAATCCGGTAAAATGCCGGGGTCGGAAAAGCGCCGGCCGATCGCAAGCCTGCCGCCCACGCTTTTCATTCGCTTCATCGAGCGCTTCGACCGGGGGCCGGCATGCCCTCACGGAGCGCTTTTTTGCATTGCCCCTATTCGTTGTCGTAGCCTGCCGCGCTGCCCGCGGCCTTTTTGGTTTTTGAGCTTTGTTAATGAACAACATACGTAACTTCTCCATCATTGCCCACATCGACCACGGCAAATCGACCCTTGCCGACCGTATCATCCAGCTGTGCGGCGGCCTGTCGGAGCGCGAGATGGACGCGCAGGTGCTCGACTCGATGGACCTGGAACGCGAGCGCGGCATCACCATCAAGGCCCAGACCGCGGCGCTGCAGTACAAGGCGCGCGACGGCCAGACCTACAACCTGAACCTGATCGACACCCCGGGCCACGTCGACTTCTCCTACGAAGTCTCGCGCTCGCTGTCGGCCTGCGAAGGCGCGCTGCTGGTGGTCGACGCCTCGCAAGGTGTGGAAGCCCAGACCGTGGCCAACTGCTACACCGCGCTCGACCTGGGCGTGGAAGTGGTGCCGATCCTGAACAAGATCGACCTGCCGCACGCCGACCCGGACAACGCCAAGAAGGAAATCGAGGACGTCATCGGCATCGACGCGTCCGACGCCACCGTGTGCTCGGCCAAGACCGGCCTGGGCGTGGAAGACGTGCTGGAAACCCTGATCGCCAAGGTGCCGCCGCCCAAGGGCGACAAGGACGCGCCGTTGCAGGCCCTGATCGTCGACTCCTGGTACGACCCCTACGTGGGCGTGGTGATGCTGGTGCGCGTGGTCAACGGCACCCTGCGCCCGAAGGACAAGATCCTCCTGATGGCAACCGGTTCCGTGAACCTGGTCGAAAACATCGGCGTCTTCACCCCGCGCTCGGTCTCGCTGCCGGAGCTGTCGGCCGGGCAGGTGGGCTTCATCATCGCCGGCATCAAGGAACTGACCGCCGCCAAGGTGGGCGACACCGTCACCCTGGCCGCCAAGCCGGCCCCTAGCCCGCTGCCGGGCTTCAAGGAAGTCCAGCCGCAGGTGTTCGCCGGCCTGTTCCCGGTGGAGGCCAACCAGTACGACGCCCTGCGCGATTCGCTGGAAAAGCTCAAACTGAACGACGCCGCCCTGATGTACGAGCCGGAAGTCTCGCAGGCGCTGGGCTTCGGCTTCCGCTGCGGCTTCCTCGGCCTGCTGCACATGGAGATCGTGCAGGAACGCCTCGAGCGCGAGTTCGACATGGACCTGATCACGACCGCCCCGACCGTGGTGTACGAGGTCGAGATGCGCGACGGCAGCATGGTCCGGGTCGACAACCCGTCCAAGATGCCGGAGCCGTCCAAGATCAACGAAGTGCGCGAGCCGATCGTCGACGTCAACCTGTACATGCCGCAAGAGTACGTGGGTGCGGTGATGACCCTGTGTAACGGCAAGCGCGGCGTCCAGATGGACATGGCCTACCACGGCCGCCAGGTCAAGCTGCACTACGAGATCCCGATGGCGGAAATCGTGCTCGACTTCTTCGATCGCCTGAAATCGACCTCGCGCGGCTATGCCTCGATGGACTACGAGTTCAAGGAATACCGCGCCGCCGACGTGGTGAAGGTCGACATGCTGATCAACAGCGAGAAGGTCGACGCGCTGGCGATCATCGTGCACCGCGCCAACGCCCCCTACCGCGGACGCCAGGTGGCGGCCAAGATGCGCGAACTGATCCCGCGCCAGATGTTCGACGTGGCGATCCAGGCCGCGATCGGTGCCACCATCATCTCGCGTGAGAACGTCAAGGCGCTGCGCAAGAACGTGCTGGCCAAGTGCTATGGCGGCGACATTTCGCGTAAGAAGAAGCTGCTCGAGAAGCAGAAGGCCGGCAAGAAGCGCATGAAGCAGGTCGGTTCGGTGGAGATCCCGCAGGAGGCCTTCCTGGCCATCCTCCAGGTGGAAGAAAAATAAATGGATATGCAACCCATCCTGAGCAATTTTGCTCTGATCCTGTTCGTCCTGATGGTGGTCACCGGCGTCATCTGGTGCCTGGACGTGTTCGTGCTGGCCAAGGCGCGCCGCCGCAAGGCGGACGCCGCCCTGGCCGAATACGACGCCCGCACCAGCAAGCTCACGGCCGACGGCATCAAGGTCGACAGCGGCAACGGGCGCGCCGCCATCGAGCAGGCGCACCTGCGCCAGCCGACCTGGATCGAGTACTCGGGCAGCTTCTTCCCGGTGATCGCGCTGGTGTTCATCCTGCGCTCCTTCCTGTGGGAGCCGTTCAAGATCCCGTCCTCGTCGATGGTGCCGACCCTGCTGGTGGGCGACTTCATCCTCGTGAACAAGTATGCCTACGGTGTGCGCCTGCCGATCGTCAACAAGAAGGTGATCGAAGTGGGCGACCCGCAGCGCGGCGACGTCATGGTGTTTAAGTATCCGAAGGACATGGGCCAGGACTACATCAAGCGCGTCATCGGCGTGCCCGGCGACACCATCACCTACGAAGACAAGCGCCTGACGGTGAACGGCAAGCCGGTCCAGTACACCCCGATGGACGACTACCTGGACGACCAGCACCCGATCTACCACAAGCAGTTCGTCGAGCAGCTGCCCGGCAAGGAGAACGGGGTGGCGCACCGCATCCTGAACACCGAGGGCAAGCGCACGATCGACCTCGGCGCTGTGGACAATTTCCCGAACCGTGAAGCCTGCGACTATTCGTACGATAAATTTACCTGTATCGTACCTCCAGGCAACTATTTCATGATGGGCGATAACCGCGACAACAGTGCCGACAGCCGCTATTGGGGCTTCGTGCCGGATAAAAACATTGTTGGCAAGGCGATCGTCGTCTGGATGAACTTCGGCAATCCCAAACGGATTGGCGGCATCCAGTAATCCGGGAGATCGACAGACAATGCGTTACCAAGCACCCAGCAAGCAAGCCGGCGTTTCCCTGACCGGCCTGATCCTCGTCCTGGCCGTGATCGGCGTGATCGCCGTGTTCGCGCTCAAGCTGCTGCCGACCTGGTTCGAGTACAGCGCGATCAAGGAAGCGATTCAGCGCGCCAAGGAAGCTGGCGGCACGCCGCGCGAAATGCAGGTAGCCTTTGACAAGAACGCCGGCATGAACAACGTCACCGCCATCAACGGCCGCGACCTGACCATCACCCGCGACGACGGCGAGACGCAAGTCAGCTTCGCCTACGAGAAGCGGGTGCCGCTGGTGGGCAATGTGAGCCTGGTGATCGACTACGCGGGCACGACCGACCCGAGCGGCGTCAATGCCGCCAAGGAAGCAGATGGGGCTGCGACCGCGTCCCAGTAACAGGCAATAGACTCCGGGCACTGGGTGCCTGGTGAAACCATGACAGCACAATGAATCTACAGTTATTGCAAACACGCTTGGGTTACACGTTCCGGGACACCGGCCTGCTCCAGCAAGCCCTGACCCACCGTAGCCATAGCGCGCTGCATAACGAACGCCTGGAATTCCTGGGCGACTCGATCCTGAACTGCGTCGTGGCCTCGATCCTGTACGAGCGCTTCACCAAGCTCGACGAAGGCGATTTGTCGCGCCTGCGCGCCAACCTGGTCAAGCAGCAATCGCTGTTCGAGATCGCCCAGAAGCTCGAGCTGTCGCAGTTCCTGCGCCTGGGGGAGGGCGAACTGAAATCGGGCGGCTTCCGCCGTCCCTCGATCCTGGCCGACACCCTGGAGGCCCTGCTGGGCGCGATCTTCCTCGACACCGGTTTCGATGCTGCGCGCGACGTGATCCGCGCCTTCTACATTCCGCTGCTCGACTCGGTCGATCCGCGTACACTGGGCAAGGATGCCAAGACCCTGCTGCAGGAATTCCTGCAGAGCAAGAAAATCTCGCTGCCGACCTATAACGTGGTGGCCACGCACGGCGCCGCCCACAGCCAGGAATTCGAGGTCGAGTGCCTGGTGCCGAAGCTGAACGTGCAGGTCTTCGGCCGCGGCGGCAGCCGCCGCGCCGGCGAACAGGCCGCCGCCCGGCTGGCGCTGGAAGCGGCGCAGGGAGTGCTGGCCAAGGCGCCGGCGGCCCGCAAGAGCAAACCGCGCGCCGCCCAGCTGAAGCTGGCAGGCATTGGCACGGTCCAGTCCGACGGGGCCGCAGGAACAGAACAAACAGGCAGCAAATCCGCATGAGCACCACCATGAATAATATCGACAGCAACGACACCACCGACACCACCGGCACCCCGGAGAACTTCCGCTGCGGCTATATCGCCATCGTCGGCCGCCCCAACGTCGGCAAGTCGACCCTGATGAACGTGCTGATCGGCGCCAAGGTGTCGATCACCTCGCGCAAGGCCCAGACCACGCGCCACCGCATCACCGGCATCCAGACCCGCGACGACGCCCAGTTCATCTACGTCGACACGCCGGGCTTTCAGACCCGCCATGCCAATGCCCTGAATAAAACGCTGAACAAGACCGTCTCGAACACGCTCACCTCCTCGGACGTGATCCTGTTCCTGGTCGAAGCCGGCACCTTCGGCCCGGCCGACCAGCAGGTGCTCGACCTGCTGCCGAAGAACGTCCCGGTGGTGCTGGTCATCAATAAGTCGGACCGCATGAAGGACAAGGCTGTCTTGATGCCGTTCGCGCAAAAGATCGCCGCGCTGCGCGACTTCACCGCCATCGTGCCGGTCTCGGCCAAGATGCGCTTCCAGGTCGACGCGCTGGAAAACGAGATCAAGCGCCACCTGCCGCAAAACGCCCCAATCTTCGGGCCGGACGACATCACCGACCGCAGCGAGAAGTTCCTGGCCGCCGAGATCGTGCGCGAAAAGGTGTTCCGCCTGCTGGGCGACGAGCTGCCGTACACCAGCACCGTGGTGGTGGAGCAGTTCCTGCAGGAAGGCAACCTGCGCCGCATCTTCTGCGCCATCCTGGTCGAGCGCGACACGCACAAGTCCATGATCATCGGTAACAAGGGCGCGCGCCTGAAAGAAATCTCGACCCAGTCGCGCCTGGACATGGAAAAGCTGTTCGACGGCCCCGTGTACCTGGAAATCTGGGTCAAGGTCAAATCCGGCTGGGCCGACAACGAAGCGGGCCTGCGCGCCTACGGTTACGAGTAAGCGCCCGGAGGCCGTCCCGACCGCATGCCAGATCAAGCACAACCAGACGACCTCATCGACGCTCCGGAACCGAATATTCCGGTAGCGGCCAAACGCAGCCGGCCGCCCGTGCGCGACACCCGTGTCAACGGCCAGCCCGGCTTCGTCCTGCACAGCTATCCCTACAAGGAAACCAGCCTGATCGTGGACATGTTCACGCGCGACTTCGGCCGCGTGGGCGTGGTGGCGAAGGGCGCCAAGCGGCCGCTGTCGAAACTGCGCGGCGTGCTGCAGACCTTCCAGCCGCTGTCGGTCTCGTTCAGCGGCAAGTCCGAGCTGCGCACCCTGATCGATGCCGAATGGGTCGGCGGCATGCTGCCGCTGGAGAAGACCGCGCTGCTGTGCGGCTTCTATCTCAACGAGCTGCTGGTCAAGCTGCTCGCGCGCGACGACAAGCACCCGACCTTGTTCGACCACTACGTCTCGACATTGAACCAGCTGGCCCATGGCGAACCGCCGCCCATCGTCTTGCGAAAGTTCGAACGGGCCTTACTTAAGGAAACTGGGGTCGCCGCCGACCTGGCGCGCTCGACCACGACGCGCGGCCCGGTCGACCTGGCGCGCGACTACGTGGTGGACCCCGAAAAGGGCGCGCGCGAAGCCGTGCCCGCCGACGTCTGGCCGGTCGTCCTCGGCAAGACCCTGCTCGACATGGAGCGCGAGGATTACAGCGACCCGGTCACGCAGGCGCAGAGCAAGCAGCTGATGCGCTTCCTGCTGGCGCACCACCTGGGCGGCGCGCCGTTGAATACGCGCCAGATTTTGATCGACCTGATGCAACTATAAAGACCACACATGAGCTTCCTGCAACCCCTTGGCTCCGTCATCGACCTCGGCGTCAACATCGACCACATCGCCACCGTGCGCAATGCCCGCGGCACCACGTATCCGGACCCGATCCGCGCGGCCCTGCTGGCCGAGCAGGCGGGCGCCGACCTGATCACCCTGCACCTGCGCGAAGACCGCCGCCACATCAAGGATGCCGACGTGATCGCGCTGCGCCCGCAACTGGCCACGCGCATGAACCTGGAAGCGGCGGTCACCCGCGAGATGATCGACTTCGCCTGCCAGGTCAAGCCGCAGGACGTGTGCCTGGTGCCGGAGCGCCGCGAGGAAGTCACCACCGAGGGCGGCCTGGACGTGATCCGCTACTACAAGGAAGTCGAGGCGGCGGTGCAGCAGCTCAAAGGCGAGGGCATTCGCGTGTCGCTGTTCATCGATGCCGACGAAGGGCAGATCGAAGCAGCTGCCGCGGTGGGCGCCACCGTGATCGAACTGCACACCGGCCGCTATGCCGAAGCCGAAGGCGAGGAGGCGCTGCGCGAGATCGAGCGCATCAAGCTCGGCGTGCGAGCGGGCGCCTCGCGCGGCCTGCGCGTGAACGCCGGCCACGGCCTGCACTACACCAATGTGCAGCCGATCGCGGCCATTGCCGACATCCACGAGCTCAACATCGGCCACGCGATCGTCGCCCACGCCCTGTTCGCGGGCTGGGAGAACGCGGTGCGCGAGATGAAGGCCATCATGGTGGCGGCGCGCCTCGGCGTGCAATACGGGGCAGGGGCCTGAGATGATCTACGGGATCGGCACCGACATCGTCCAGATCTCGCGTGTCGAGGCGGCGCTGGCGCGCAGCGGCCCGCGCTTCGCCGAGAAGATCCTCGGCCCCGAGGAACTGGCGAAATACCATGCGCGGAGCAGCAAGAACGCGGTGCGCGGACTGCGCTTCCTGGCCACCCGCTTCTCGGCCAAGGAGGCGTTCTCGAAAGCGATCGGGCTGGGCATGCGCATGCCCATGACCTGGCGCTCGGCCCAGATGCTCAACGCACCCAGCGGCAAGCCGGTCATCGTGTGCAGCGGGGCCCTGGAAGAATTCATGCGCGCCAATGGCTTGACGGCGCAGGTGAGCGTCAGCGACGAGGCCGATTATGCGGTGGCCTTCGTGATCGTGACCAAGATTGTGGCCGCATAAAGGTCGAGTAGGCACGATTTAGGTCGGAAATGAGCAAGGAAGACGAGGGAACCGTCGCCTATGTGGCGAGCGGCGGGACGGCGATGCCGGTCCCGGCAACGAAGCCGGCGCGCATCGGCGCCGCCAGACCCAGGATCAGGAAGATTGAGGCCGCCGCGCCACGCGTGCGGCCGGACAGTTGGCAGGCCATGAAAGAAGAACTGAAAGCGACATTGAAGGGCGACGCGGCGCAACCGGTGCAACCGACCGAAGCGGCGCGCGAGCAGGTGCTGGCGACTGTGGCAAAACTGCCCGGGCTGCCGGGCGTGTACCGCTATTTCGACGCCAACGGGAACGTGCTCTACGTCGGCAAGGCGCGCAACCTCAAGAACCGGGTGTCGAGCTACTTCCAGAAGAACCTGTCGAGCCCGCGCATCGCGATGATGGTGTCGCAGATCGCGCACCTGGAGACCACGGTGACGAGCAGCGAGGCCGAGGCGCTGATCCTGGAAAACAACCTGATCAAGTCGCTCAAGCCGCGCTACAACATCCTGTTCCGCGACGACAAAAGCTACCCTTATATCCGGATCACGGGCGGCGAAGCGCCGCGCCTGGGCTACTACCGCGGCGCGCTGGACAAGAAGAACCAGTACTTCGGACCTTTCCCGAGCGCCTGGGCGGCCAAGGAATCGATCCAGCTGCTGCAGCGGGTCTTCCTGCTGCGCACCTGCGAGGACAGCGTCTACAGCAACCGCACGCGTCCCTGCCTGCTGCACCAGATCGGCCGCTGCAGCGCGCCTTGCGTCGACCTGATCACGCCGGAAGACTACAAGCGCGACGTCGACAACGCGGCGCGCTTCCTGCGCGGACGCCAGAGCGAAGTGCTGGAGGACCTGGAGCAGAAGATGCAGTCCTACGCGATGGAGCTGAAGTTCGAGCAGGCCGCCAGCGTGCGCAACCAGATCCAGGCCCTGTCGAAAGTGCTGCACGCGCAGAGCATGGAAACCGTGGGCGACGCCGACGTCGACGTGATCGCCGTGGTGGTGCAGGGCGGGCGCGCCTGCGTCAACCTGGCGATGGTGCGCGGCGGACGCCACCTCGGCGACCGCGCCTACTTCCCGACCCACGTGGGCGAATCGCTGGGCGAGTGCCCGATCGAGGTCGAGGTCCTGTGCGCCTTCCTCGCCCAGCACTATGCGGGCCAGTTCATCCCCGGCACCCTGATCCTGAACATCGAGTTCGACCAGCCGGAACTGATCGTGGCTCTGTCCGAGCAGTGCGGCCACCGCATCAACCTGATCTTCCAGCCGCAGGGGCAGCGCCGCCAGTGGCTGGAGCTGGCCTGCAAGAACGCCGAGATCGCACTCGCGCGCCTGCTCTCCGAGCAGGGCTCGCAGCAGGCGCGCACGCGCGCGCTGGCCGAGGCGCTGTCGCTGGACAGCGAAACCCTCGACGAGCTGCGCATCGAATGCTTCGACATCAGCCATACGGCGGGCGAAGCGACCCAGGCTTCCTGCGTGGTGTTCCACCACCACCAGATGCAGAACGGCGAGTACCGCCGCTTCAACATCAACGGCATCACGCCGGGCGACGACTACGCCGCGATGCGCCAGGTGCTGCAGCGCCGTTACGAGAAGGTGGCCAATGGCGAAGGCGTCATGCCCGACATCGTGCTGGTCGACGGCGGCAAGGGCCAGGTCGAGATGGCGCGCCAGGTATTCGAGGAACTGGGCCTGGACATCGCGATGATCGTCGGCGTGGCCAAGGGGGAAGGGCGCCGCGTGGGCCTGGAAACCCTGATCTTCGCCGACGGCCGCGCGCCGCAGGAGCTGGGCAAGGAATCGGCCGCGCTGATGCTGGTGGCCATGATCCGCGACGAGGCGCACCGCTTTGCGATCACCGGCATGCGCGCCAAGCGCGCCAAGGCCAGACAAGCCTCGCGCCTGGAAGAGATCGAAGGCATCGGCGCCAAGCGCCGCCAGCGCCTGCTGGCGCGCTTCGGCGGCCTGCGCGGCGTGATCGACGCCAGCGTGGAAGACCTGATGTCGGTGGAGGGCATCTCGAGTACGCTGGCGGAGGAGATATACAGGCAGCTCCACTGAGTTACTGGACCGGGGCTTTTGCCCCGGTTTTGTTTTCGGGGTGCGCAAAATTGGATCCCGGCCTACGCCGGGATGACGGTCTTTCGTGCGAAGGTCTGAACAACTTTGTGGCCCGCTACTTGAGCACGTCATCCCGGCGCAGGCCGGGATCCAAGTTCGTTATGCAGCCACTAACTCGACCGTGCACCCCATACAGACGAGTCACCTAGTCCAATTTGCAATACCCATGTAGACTGTCGCCCAAACTTTTCATTCCCGTAATCAGCGTTTTTCCTATGCCTTTCAACATCCCGATTCTCCTGACCTGGCTACGTGTAGCGCTGATTCCCCTGGTTGTAGGCGTCTTCTATCTCCCGACCCACTGGCTGCCGCTGGCCGACCGCAACCTTGCCGCGACCCTGGTCTTCATCATCGCCGCCGTCACCGACTGGTTCGACGGCTTCCTGGCGCGCCGCTGGAACCAGACCTCGGCCTTCGGCGCCTTCCTCGATCCGGTCGCGGACAAGCTGATGGTGGCCGGCGCATTGCTGGTGCTGGTGCAGCTGGACCGCGTGAACGCCATCATCGCCTTCATCATCATCGGCCGCGAGATCACCATCTCCGCCTTGCGCGAATGGATGGCCCAGATCGGCGCCACCAAGTCGGTGGCGGTGAGTTCGCTCGGCAAGATCAAGACCGCCGCCCAGATGACGGCGATTCCGATGCTGCTGTTCCATGACGTGCTGTTCGGGATCGACACCCTGTACTGGGGCGAGTACTTCCTGTGGCTGGCCGGCGGGCTGACGGTCTGGTCGATGTTCTACTACCTGCGCCGGGCGTGGCCGCTTATTAAGGAAAAGGCAGGAAACTTGTAAGAAATGTTCCGTGTCATCCTTGACGTACGGAATAGAATCTCTATAATGCCTGCCTGTTGCGACAACAACGCAGCAGAATGAAAGACAAAGCGGGAGTAGCTCAGTTGGTAGNNCGAGACTCTTCTCCCGCTCCAAGTTTTTCAGGTGACACGATCAGTTGCACGATTGAGAAACTTGAGAAAATGTCAAAGTTCTGCGATAATCGTTGTTCTGTACGCGGGAGTAGCTCAGTTGGTAGAGCGCAACCTTGCCAAGGTTGAGGTCGAGAGTTCGAGACTCTTCTCCCGCTCCAGTTATCTTCGGATGGCTCGGTGCGACAGGCGTAAGTAAGACTCCATGCGGGAGTAGCTCAGTTGGTAGAGCGCAACCTTGCCAAGGTTGAGGTCGAGAGTTCGAGACTCTTCTCCCGCTCCAAATTCAGAGAAGACATTGCTTCTCGGTTGATACGGCAAATAACCGGCCGGGTCAGCTGTTCCAAGATTACCTCTGGCGAGGTAGCAAAGCGGTTATGCAGCGGCCTGCAAAGCCGTCTAGACGGGTTCGACTCCCGTCCTCGCCTCCAGATCGTATCAAGCACGGGCCCTGTTCAGGGCCCGTTTGCTTTTCCGGCCCCAGCTTTCCGCCATTCGAGTCATATAGATATGCGTGGCTTTGCGCCAGCACACAGCCGAACGCAGCCATCGGTCTAAGATAGGTTCTGGCGAGGTAGCAAAGAGGTTATGCAGCGGCCTGCAAAGCCGCCGAGACAGGTTCGATTCCTGTCCTCGCCTCCATATACCAAGTTCGTTCTCTCCGCTGGCCGCTGATGATACAGCCGTCCAGGCATTGCGCCTGCCGTGCATGGATCCAATGCGGCGTTTCGCAGGCTTCCCGACACCATAGTTATTCCGGCGGATTGCCCGTTCCTCCGCCACCCCCTACGATGCGTTGTCGTCCAAACACTCATCGGGAAAATGCCAGTATCGAGCAGCAGGGCCGCTTCTCCAGGCTCCATCACAATTGGATACGGTGTTGTCAACGCAGCGGCGCGTCCGTTCTACCCGTTGGCCTCAGGTCTCGCTGTAGTCGTGCTGTTCGTATGGGTGGCGAGCGCGCTTGAATGGACGGTGCATCCACATATCGATCCGCGCTGGTTTGCGCATGAGGCGATTTTCGGTGTGCTTGCGGCTGTATTCACTGGTTTCCTCTACAAGTCAGCTCGGGATTGGATGGCATTGGATCCGCTGCGCAGTATCTGGCCGGTGGCAACGGGACTCGTATGGCTCGCTGGACGAGGGGCAATGTTAGCGGCGCCGCATCCTGCTCTCGCTGCGATCGACTGTGCGTTCCTGTTTCTGGCCCCTTTGCCGTTTTATCGGGTTCTCAAACGGTCGCGAATGTTGAAACACGTCGTTCTGGTTGACTTGCTGTGCTTGCTGGCCCTGTTGAATTTCCTTTACCATGCAGCAATACTGGGCCTGTCTCGGCTCGCCCCCGGCGCACTGGTCGGGACAGCCGCCTTGGTCAGCGTCGTCCTGGCAATAGCATGCGCTCGACATGGTGGAGCGGATCGGCAACGCGCTGCGGCAGCCGTCGTTCAATCTCGGCGCAGCGATTCCTGAACCGGCTGCGCGCTGTCCCTTGCGTGATCGGGATTGTCCCCGTCGCAGCAAGCATGGGGGCGACACGGACTGGCGACGCGATTCCCTTATGGCGTCCGCTCGCGGCGGCCTAGGAAAGCAATGCCACGCGTTGCATCTGCACCCAGACTTTGCGCCCCGGCACGATACCGAATTCTTGCAGGAGTCGTGCTTTGACGCGCGCCAGGAAGGGTGTCGGCCCGACCCGTAACTGCACCAGTACCTCATCCATCGCGTCGTTCGCGGCGGCCACCGCCGTGATCTCGGCAGGAAGGGCGTTGGCACTGCCGGATGTCGATGGATCGATCAGCGACAGGCCAATGTCGCGCGCATCGACGCGGCAACGAAGCCGGCTGCCGATCGCCTCCGCGCGGCGCCCAACCGTAAGCATGCCTCCCGGAAAACTCAGCGAGGACAGGTCGCCGGCGTCGTGCCGTGTCAGCACGGCGTCGAACACGGCGCCGATCTCAGGCCCGACATGCGGCGGCAGGTCGACCCGTGCCAGCATTTCGCCCAATGGTCCGCTGGCCAGCACTTTTCCTTCATCGAGCAGGACCAGATGGTCGGCCAGTCGCGCCACCTCGTCCGGCGCATGGCTTACATAGACGATTGGAATGGCCAGCTCGTCACGCAGCCGCTCCAGATAGGGAAGGATCTCGCGCTTGCGCCTGAAGTCGAGCGCGGCCAGGGGCTCGTCCATGAGCAGGACGCGCGGCGAGGCCAGCAATGCGCGTGCAATGGCAACCCGCTGGCGTTCGCCGCCGGACAGGCGCGCAGGACGCTGGTCCAGCAGCGCCGCGATGCCGAGCAGCTCGGTAATCGCGCCGGGGCTGAAACGGCGCTCGTGCACCGGTACCCGCTTGAAGCCGAATTCGAGATTGCCGCGCACCGTCAAATGATCGAACAGGCTGGCTTCCTGGAATACATAGCCGAGCGCCCGCCGGTGCGGAGGGACGAACAGCTTGCGACCATCGTCCTGCCAGACCTCGTCGCCAAAGGACACGCGCGCACCGGCGATTCGGTCGAGGCCTGCAATCACGCGCAAGCAGGTGGTCTTGCCCGATCCGGAATGCCCGAAGAGGGCGCTGATCCCGTCCTGCGGCAACGCAAGGTCGATCTCGAGCGCAAAGCCGTCCGGCTCGGCCGCTGCGCTGGCGCGTAGCGCCACATTGAACTGTACCCGTAAGCCATTCATGTGCGCGGTTTCCGTATCGATTGGGGATAGCAGGTGTAAAGGGCGAACAAGACCACGAAGCTGAACACGAGCATGCCTCCCGCAAGCCAGTGCGCCTGCGTGTAGGCCATCGCTTCGACATGGTCATAGATCTGGACAGACACGACACGCGTCTCGTTTGGGATATTCCCGCCAATCATCAGTACCACGCCGAATTCGCCGACCGTATGGGCAAATCCAAGCACGGCTGCGGAAAGGAATCCCGGCCGGGCCAGCGGCACCACCACGGTCCAGAAACTGTCCCATGGACTTGCGCGCAGCGTCGCCGCGACCTCGAGGGGGCGCCTGCCGATCGCGTCGAAGGCGTTCTGCAGGGGCTGCACCGCGAACGGCAGGGAGTACACGACCGAGGCCAGCACCAGGCCCTCGAAGGTAAAGGGTTTGATGCCCATCCCGAGGGCCGCGCTGATGCGGCCCAGCGGGCCTTCAGGCCCCAGCGCAAGCAGCATGTAGAAGCCGAGCACGGTGGGCGGGAGTACGATCGGCAGCGCGACCAGGGCGCCCACCACGGGTTTCAAACGCGAGCGCGTGCGCGCCAGCCACCACGCCAGCGGCGTGGCGACCAGCAACAGCAGGAGGGTGACCAGCGTCGCCAGTTTCACGGTCAGCCAGACCGCGGCGAGATCACCGGCAAGCGGATCGATGTCTTCCATGCTCCGCTACTCGTAACCATGGAAGCGGATGATCCGGCGTGCCTCGTCGGAGCGCAGGTAGGCTGCCAGCTCCCGGGCCGCCGGGTTGGCCGCGCCCTTGGCAAGCACGACGGCGTCCTGGCGGATCGGCGCATGCAGCTCGGCCGGCACGACCCATGCCGATCCACCGATGAAACTGCCACCCCGGTAGACGTCGGACATGGCCACGAATCCGAGGGCCGCGTTGCCGGTCTTGACGAACTGATAGGTCTGAGCAATGTTTTCCCCTTGGACCAGCCTGCTTTTCAGTCCACCGAGCAGGCGCAGTTGTTGAAGGACGTCGACGGCGGCTGCGCCGTAGGGCGCCGTCCTGGGATTGGCGATCGCCAGGTGCGTGACCCCGCGGTTTGCCAGCACGGTTCCCCTGGCATCGACCAGCGAGGCCTGCGCCGACCACAGCACCAGCCGGCCGGTGGCATAGTTGAAGGCCGTGCCGGACACGCCCAGGCCTTCCGCGACCAGCCTGGCGGGCGTCGCAGCGTCGGCCGCCAGCAGCAGCCCGTAGGGTGCGCCGTGCTTGATCTGTGCGTAGAACTTGCCGGTCGCGCCGAAGGCAAGGATGGTCTTGTGACCGCTCTTTTTCTCGAAAGCCTGCGCAATCTTCTGCATGGGCGCGGAGAAATTCGAGGCTACCGCCACGTGTACCTCGGCAGCATCGGCGGAAGGGGCCGCACCGACACATGCCAGTGCGACGAGCAGGATTGGGAGAAAATTTTTCATCGTATGCTGGAGGTCGGCAGCGAGCTCATGCCTGGGCGCCTGCGTGCCACTTCGCCATGCCGGCCTCGTCGGAGGCCCGTGCCTCCACCCAGTGCGCGCCATCCGCCCTCATTTCCTTTTTCCAGAAAGGGGCCCGGGTCTTGAGGTAGTCCATGACGAACTCGCAGGCGGCGAATGCCTCGCCGCGGTGGCGCGCCGCCACTGCCGCGAGCACGATCTGGTCGCAGCCGCGCAGGGCACCGATCCGGTGGATCACCAGGATGTCGGCGACCGGCCAGCGCCGGCTAGCTTCCTGGGCAATGGCTTCCAGTGCTGCCTCGGTCATGCCGGGATAGTGTTCGAGTTCCATGTGCGAGACGGCGCCGGTGTCGTTCATTTCACGCACCGTGCCGACGAAGGCCACCACGGCGCCAACGCCGGGCTGGCCGGCCCGCAAGGCGGCGATCTCGGTGGACAGGTCGAAGTCCTCGTGCTGTACGCGTACGGGCATGTCAGCCCCCGGTCACGGGAGGGAAGAAGGCAAGCTCGGCGCCATCGTGCACCGGGCTGTCGAGGCTGCCCAAGACCTGGTCGACCGCGACCCGGAACGCGCTGGGGTCGGACAGGGCTTCGGTCCAGGCGCCGCCGCGCGCGCGCAGCGCTTGCAGCACATCCGCGGCAGTGCGGGTACTGTCCGGCAGCGTCAGGTTGTCGGAGGAGACCCCGAGGGTCTCGCGCAGGCCGGCGAAGAGCCGCAGTTTGATGTGCATGGTGGTCGAATGCGGAGCGAATGGTTTCGGTGGAAGCGTTTGCCGACATTCTAGGGAGATCGCCGGCGCATGGCTGTCGGCATGACGGCTTACGCCGACCTAGTCATTCCGGCCTACGTGCCAGGCTGAATGGTCGAGTTCGTCCGCAAGAGAGGCGTGCGACAATATCCCGCATTACACCGGCCGAGTCCAGGCAACAGAGGTCATCATGGAATTCCCCACCTACCCGCCGCCTGCATTGTCCGACGAGCTGTGGACGGTGCTGGCTGCACGCCGCAATACATCGCTGCGCCGCTTGCAGGCGCCCGGCCCCGACGAGGCGGGCCTGCAGCGCATCTGCGAGGCGGCAGGGCATGCGCCCGATCATGCCAAGCAGCGTTCGTGGCGCCTGGTCTTGATTCCGGCGCATAAGCGCCATGAACTGGGCGATGCCTTCGTGGACGCCCTGGTGCAGCGCGAGCCGGACGCAGATGAAGACGCGCGCAGCGCTGCCCATGGCAAGGCCTTCCACGCGCCCTGCCTGCTGGTCGCCGTTTTGCGCGCCGATCCAGCGCTTGCAGATGTTCCTGTGGCCGAGCGCCTGGTGTCGCTGGGGTGCGCGGTGCAGAACATGCTGATCGCGGCGCAGGCCCTCGGCATTGCCAGCGGCCTGGCCAGCGGCGCCGCGCTGGCCGCTTCCGGCATGCGCCGCCTGCTGGGGCTGGAGGCGGGCGAGCAGGCAGTGTGCTTCATCGGCTTCGGCAGCGCCGAGTGCGTCAAGGCGGCACGCCCGCGCCCGCAGCCCGCGCACTACCTGACGGTGCTGTGAACGGGCCGCGCGGGCGCGCCAGGGGCTGCTAGACGCCGCCGCACGAGCCGCAGCAGCTGCCCGAGCGGGCGGCGCGCTGCTGCAGGGGGAAGCCCGAGCGCGAAATGCTGGTGTCGATTTCCTGCGGCGAGGTCAGGTCGTCGTCGTACTGCAGGTCCACCCGGCTGCTGCCTGCAGCCAGCTCGACGGCGCGGATGCCCGGCATGGACCGCAGCACGCCCAGCATCTTGTCGATGCTGGCGTGATCGAGGACGGCGTTCAATTGAAGTGAGTGTTCCATCTTGGCTCCTTGGGAATCGGTATCGGGTGCATTCATCGTAGCCGCGCTACGCGCGCAGTTCCTTAAAGCAGTTCAGGTTTTTCGCATGTGCATTCCCGGTCAACCGCAGCTGCCGATGTAATGGCACTCGGTGCAGCGCGCGCAGCCGTCCACCTTCTGCAGGGTGCGCGCGCCGCACTCGGGGCATTTCTCGGCCGGACGTGCCGGCGCCGCGACCGCGCCGGCCTGCGCCGCCATTGTCCCCGCCGGGTCCGTGTGTGTCCTGCCGCGCAGCCGCAGCAGGCGGTCGAGTTCGGGCACCGGCACCTGATTGCCGTAAGCGTCCAGGAAACCGCGCCCGATCAGGATCCGCTGCAGCATGAAGGCGATGGCGGCCACTTCCGAATCGTGGTACACCGGTACCTGAACGCCGTCCTCGCGGGTGAGATGACCGCAGCGCACCGGTCCCTTTTCCCATACCACTTCGCGCATGTCGCCGAGCGCCTTGGCGATCGAGCTGCCGGCGCGCGCGGCCATCGACAGCAGGCGCATGGTCGAGGTGATCCATTGCTGGCCGTCGCTGCGCTGGTTGGCCGGCATGAAGAACTCGAAGGGGCGCTCGATCCTCACCGGGTGCCCGTCCAGCATGCCGTCGACCTGGATGAAGCTGATGGTGAGGTAGACCGCCTTCTTGCCCTCCTGGGTGCTGTACTCCACCTTGGCGGTCACCGACTCGAGCTCGCCGATGGGGCGGCTTTCGAAGCGCCGGCGCAGCGGGTCGGTGTCGGCGGAGCAGGCCAGCTCAGGGGCGGAGGTGGGGGCAGGAGCGGACGGCGCCGGCGCGACGCTCAGGACGCTGCCGATGACGCTGTTCGGCCGATAGGTGGCCAATCCCTTGAGCCCGGCCCGCCAGGCTTCGGTGTACAGGTCCTTGAACCCCTCGTAGGGATAGTCGGCCGGCACGTTGACGGTCTTGGAGATAGCGGTATCGATAAAGGGTTGTACCGCCTCCATCATGCGCAGGTGGTCGTGCGCGGACATCTCCAGGGCCGTCACGAACTGTTGCGGCAGCGCGCCGTCGCCGACCTCGTGGCCCAGGTGACGGTACAGGCGCCAGGCGTGGTCCGCGACCTCGTAGGTCCGGGTGCTGTCGTCCGGCATGCGCTTCTTGCGGTGGTACACCCACGAAAAGGCCGGCTCGATGCCGTTCGAGGCATTGTCGGCAAAGGCAAGCGAGATCGTTCCGGTCGGCGCGATCGACAGCAGGTGCGAGTTGCGGATGCCATGCAGTGCGATCTCTGCGCGCAGGCTTTCGGGCAGGCGCTGCACGAACTGTCCGTCCAGGTAGCGCTGCGCGTCGAACAGCGGGAACGGGCCTTTCTCGCGTGCCAGCGCGATCGACGCGGCATAGGCGGCGTCGCGCAGTTCGCAGGCAATGCGGGCGGCCATGGCGCGCCCCTCTTCACTGTCGTAGCGGATCCCGAGCATGACCAGCGCGCTGCCCAGGCCCATGAATCCCAGGCCCACCCGGCGCTTGTCGCGGCCTTCGGCGGCCTGCTGCGGCAGCGGCCACTGGGTCGCGTCGAGCGCCAGGTCGAGCATGCGCACGCCGATCGCGGCGACCTCGCGCATGGTATCGAAGTCGAAGCGCGCCTCGGCGCCGAACGGCTGGCGCACATAGCGCGTCAGGTTCAGTGAACCGAGGTCGCAGCAGCCGTAGGGCGGCAGGGGCTGCTCGCCGCAGGGATTGGTGGCCGCCAGCCGCTCGAGGTAGTAGAGGTTGTTTTCCGCGTTCATGCGGTCGATGAACAGGACGCCCGGTTCCGCATGATCGTAGGTCGAGCGCATGACCTTGTCCCACAGTTCGCGGGCGCGCACCCGCCGGTACGTCCACAGGCCGTCGTCGCGCCGGAAGGCGCCATCGGCCAGCGCATCCGGCCCCGGTTCGGCCTGGTGCCGCAGTTCGAACTCGCCGTCGGCCAGCAGGGCCGCCATGAATTCATCGCTCACGCCGACCGACAGGTTGAAGTTGCTGAAGGCGCCGCCGTCCTTTGCCGCGATGAAGCGCTCGACGTCGGGATGGTCGACACGCAGCACGCCCATCTGGGCGCCGCGCCGGGCGCCCGCCGACTCGACCGTGCGGCACGAAGCGTCGAACACTTCCATGTACGAGACCGGCCCGGAGGCCCGCGACTGGGTGCCGCGCACGACGCTGCCCGCCGGGCGGATCGGACTGAAGTCGTAACCGACGCCGCCGCCGCGCCGCATGGTTTCGGCCGCTTCCGCCACCGCGGTGTAAATGCCGGGCAGGCCGTCATGGCTGCCGGTGATCGAGTCGCCCACCGGCTGCACGAAGCAGTTCATCAGGGTCGCCTTGATGCCCAGGCCGGCGGCCGAGTTGATGCGGCCGGCAGGGACGAAACCCTGTTCCTGGGCCCACAGGAAGCGCTGTTCCATCTCCTGGCGCAAGGCTTCGGCCTCGTGGCCTGCCAGGGCGCGCGCGACGCGCGCGCGCACCTCGCCGATACTGGTCTCGTTTCCTTTGGCGTACTTCTCGCGCAGTACGTCGACCGACACCTCCTGGGGTGCCATGGTCGCTGCGAACATCTGGTCATTGGCGTTCATGGTTCTCGCGATAGAGGGATCCGCACGGGATCCGGTTGGTTGATCTGCAACGCCATCCACTATCCGCGTAAAGCCGCGATGCCGCCTTAAACTGGTTCAAGAAAGGAGGGGAGCGAGGGTGTCGGCGACCACCTCGGCGGGCGTCGGCGCATCCGGGAAAGCGGGCAGCGGATCCCGGTGCAGCAGTGCGGCTTGCGCGGCCACGCGCGCC
Source organism: Massilia sp. UBA6681 (assembly GCF_002454935.1). Lineage (NCBI taxonomy): Bacteria > Pseudomonadati > Pseudomonadota > Betaproteobacteria > Burkholderiales > Oxalobacteraceae > Massilia > Massilia sp. UBA6681. The sequence continues at coordinate 152,853 of NZ_DKJX01000120.1, read as the reverse complement.
ACCATCGCCTCGGCCTGATCGGGGTCGAAACCGGCGTGGTAGCGCTTCCTGACGCCGTGCTCGCCGAGTTGCCAGTGCGTGTCGGGCTCGACGCCGTGGCGCGCCAGGCAACTCTTCGCGCACACCAGCGGGCAGCCGTCGATCGTCACCACCGGACGCCCGGACTTGGCGAGCTTCACCAGGGACGGCACGTCGCCGCCGACGCCGGCGATGCAGGACATCTCGGCCACGCCGAGGCGGTCCAGCGCGAGGGCGATGTAGTTGGCCATCTGCGCCGCGCTCGAACAGCCCGAGCACGAGTACACAAGCGGGATGCTGGCGCGGTCCTTAGGCATGGGACGCTCCCTGCCGTGAGGCGCGCAGCGAACCCGGGCGGCGAGGTAACAGGCCGTCCAGCGAGAACAGCGGGTGCTCGATCGCGTCCAGGGTGTTCTTGACCAGCAGGCCCAGCTCGGTATCGCCTTCCATCACCAGCCGGCGGCTGAAGAACAGCGTATCGGGATCTTCCTTGCGTGCGGCAAGCAAGGCGAAATCGCGCAGGCTGGCGCTGATGCTCAGGTCGGCCTCGCCCGAGCGTCTGGCCGGGGCGAAGGCGCGGCCGCGCCAGACGAAGTCGAAGGCGATGCCGGCGTCCAGCGCGCGCAGGCGCAGTCGCTTGCCGGCCAGGCCGGCGCGCACGTCGTCCGGCAGGTGCCGGACCAGGATCCGGTTGAGGGCCGCCGCGAACAGGCAGGAACCCGGATAGGCGGGCAGCAGCGACAGGAGGCGGCCGACAGGGGCCGGCAGGAGTTGCGGTGCATGGTGCATGATTGTCCTCATGGTTGTCCACGTGATGGCCGCGTTCATGCGGCCTGTTTGTCCAGTCCGGGCCGGCCATGCCAGAAGCCGTCGCAGGCCGCCGCCGGCATCAGCGGCGCCATCTGCCTGGCCGCCTCGCGTCCGTCCAGGCGGCCGTGCAGTGTGGCGTGCGCCAGGTCGACGATGGCGCGCATGTGCGCCGCCTGGGGACTGAGGCGCACGACGTCCACGCCCATGGCGCGCATGACGTCGAACTGGTCGACCAAGTTGTAGACCAGGGCCGACTGGGTCTGGATGCCGTTCAGGACCAGGAAGGGCTGCTTCTCGCGTGTTTGCATGAGCAGGCCGTCGGGATGGTCGATGCAGCTGAAGCGGCAGTCGTCCTTGGGGAGATTGCGGTGGCGCGCCGTGAAGCAGCGCGCCGAGAATGCCAGCGGCAGGCGGCCGTAGGCGAATACCTCGGTCTGCAATGCCGGCGGCTTCTCTTCGAGCAGGGCCGCCAGGCCGCTGCGCGACATCTCCAGCGGCATGACCCAGCGGGTGGCGCCGGCATTGGCCAGGATCGCCAGCGACTGCGCGCTGTAGAGGTTCAGGTGCGGCCCGGCGACGAAGGGCAGGCCGTTCATGCAGTGAACGGCGCCGAAGTCGTTGGCCTCGACCAGGTGGCGGCCGTTGGCGGCGATCCGGCGCAGGATGCCGAGGTCCGGGCTTGACTCGATCAGCACCTGGGTCGACAGCACCACCTGCTTGCCTGCCGCTTCCAGCATGGCGGCCAGCGCCAGCCAGTCGGCCAGGCGCAGTTCGTGGCGGCGCGAGCAGACGGTTTCGCCAAGGTAGACGATGTCGACCGGCGTCGCCGCCATGGTTTCGTAGAACATGAACACGGTGTCGCGCGGCCAGTAATACTGGATGGGGCCGAGGGCAATTTTCATCGTAGGCTCCGGATCGTTCATTTCCATGGGCGGTGATAGGCGCCCAGGGTGTGCTGCTGGCCCTCCGCCACCTTGTCGAGTTCGGCCATCCAGGCCGGACGCACGGCATAGCGCTGCCGTTCGGCGCTGCACAGGTCGATGGCTTCGCGCCAGACGCGCGTCACCTGCGCGACGTAGGCGGGACTGCGCTGGCGCCCCTCGATCTTGATGGCGCGCGCGCCCAGCTTGATCAGCTTCGGCAGGATTTCCAGGGTGTTCAGGCTGGTCGGCTCCTCGACCGCGTAATAGGTGTCGCCATCCACGTCGAAACGGCCCTTGCACAGGGTTGGATAAGCGGCGTGCTCCGAGGCGTCGTAACGGTCGATCAGCACCTCGTTCAGGCGCGCCTCGAGGCCCGCCGGCGTGTGCTGCCAGCGCACCGCCTTGGCCGGCGAGCACACCCCGTGGGTGTTGGGCGACTCCCCGGTCGCATAGGACGACAACTGGCAGCGGCCCTCCACCATGACGCACAGGCTGCCGAAGCCGAACACCTCGATCTCGACCGGCGTGTTGCCGATCACCTGCTCGACCTGGGCGAGCGAGAGCACGCGCGGCAGCACCGCGCGGGCGATGCCGAAATGGCGGTGGTAAAAGTTGATCGCTTCCGCGTTCGTGGCCGAGCCCTGCACCGACAGGTGCAGGCGCAGTTCGGGATGCACGCGCGCGGCATATTCCATCAGGCCCGGATCGGCCAGGATGACGGCGTCGATGCCGGCCATGGCGGCGCGGTCGATGGCCTGGCGCCATACGTCCCAGGCGCCGGGTTGCGGATAGGTGTTGAGGGCCAGGAAGACCTTGCGGCCGCGCCGGTGGGCATACTGGATGCCGTCGGCGATGGCGGCGTCGCCGAAGTTCAGGCCGGCGAAATTGCGCGCATTGGTGGCGTCGCGAAAACCGAGGTAGACGCAGTCGGCGCCGTTGTCGACGGCGGCCTTGAGCGCGGGGAGGCTGCCGGCAGGGCAGACGAGTTCGACCGGCGCGCGCGCCGACGGCGCGCGGCTTGCATCGGGAGGGGTGAGTAACATGGATAGCGGGACGGGTAGTGCTCGGCCAGGGGCCGTGCTGTCGATCGATGCCGGCAGCGTGCCGGCCCTGCGGGAAAACCTCCGTTCTCCCATGTCACGACTATAGCGGCGAGGCGCCCGGCGCGCCTTAAACTGGTTCAAGAACCGGGCAAGGAGCGCGCTAGAAGAAGCGCACCGGCTGCCCGTCCTGATCGAAGGCAGCGAAGCGATCGATGGCGCCGCGGTGCACGGCATCGATCATCATCTTCAGGGCGCGCTCGACGTCTTGGCCGCCGGGCGGCTGGCCGTCGCGGCCCGGCAGGGCGGCCACGAACACCATGTCCCAGGGCTGGCCGGTCTGGCGCGACTCCTCGGCCAGGGCCGCGAAGCTGGCCAGTTCGGCGGCCGACTTGTCGACGCACATCACGGGTGTCAAGGCGCCGCCCCGGCCGGCATCGAAGCGCTTTTTCTGTCCGGGAGAATGCGTTTGCGGCAGCTCGGCGGCGGCGAACACGAACAGCAGTTGCTGTGGCTCGTCCTGGGCGCCGGCGGCGGCAAGGAAATCGGAGAAGTCGTTGAGTTGCATGATAGGGGGTCGAAAAAAAGGTCAGTCTGCCACGGTGGGCCGGATCAGTGCGCGAGATAGCGTCCGGGCCGGTGGTTGATCGCCAGGGTCAGGTTGAGCACGGCGGTGCCCGCCAGTGACAGCATCCAGGACGCTGGCGTGAGCAATGCGAGCGAAGCCAGCAGGATGAGCGCGTCGATCGCGAGCTGCACCAGGCCGGCGCGCCAGCCGAAGCGTTCCTGCAGCCAGATGCAGAGGATGTTGAAGCCACCCAGGCTGGCCCGGTGGCGGAACAGCATCAGGAGGCCCACCCCGACCAGGACGCCGCCCATCAGGGCGGCGTAGAGAGGATGCACCCGGCCCAGCTGCAGCACGCCCGGCAGCAGCTCTGTGCCGAGCGAAAACAGCAGCACCGCGCCCAGGGTCTTGAGGGTGAAGCGCCAGCCCAGCTTGCGCAGGGCGCAGGCATAAAAGGGCAGGCTCAGGACAAGGAAGATCTTGCCGAACCCGATGCCGGTCGCGTAGTGGAGCAGCAGGCACAGTCCGGCGACGCCGCCGGTAACCAGGCCGGCGCTGTTCATCAGGGTGACGCCGAGCGACATCAGCATGGCGCCGCCGACCAGGGCCTGCAGGTCGTCCAGCACCGAGTGCGGGACGCTGCGTTCGGCGATGGATTGTCCGGCGCCGGCCATGGCCTTACTGCACCAGCGGCGTGTCGGCGCCTTCCAGGGTCACGCCGGTGATCTCGGCCCGTCCCACCAGCAGTTGCAGGTACTGGTGCACGCCGCGCTGCCAGGCGGCGGTGCCCAGGTAGTCGGCGATCTGGGCACGCACCGCCTCGAAGGGCAGCAGGCGACCCTCGACCCGGCGCTGGACCTGGACGATGTGCAGGCCGAAGCGGGTTTCCAGCAGGCGCTCGGCCAGCTGGCCTTCGCCGAGGCGGAACAGCAGCTTGTCGAACTCGGGCACGCACTGGCCGCGCGAGAGCTGGCCCAGGCTGCCGCCGACCGCGCCGGACGGACAGTTCGAGTACTGGCGCGCCAGTTCGTCGAAGCGCTCGGGCGCGGCGCGCAAGGCTTCCAGCACTGATTCGGCGGTGGCGCGCACCAGTTCCAGCGGCACGCTGGGCGTGACCTGGAACAGGATGTGGCGCGCCTCGACCATCTCGCCGTTGGTGAAGCGCTGCGGATGGTTGCGGTAGTACTGGGCGCAGGCGGCTTCGTCGGCCTGCGGCACCCGTACTTCGCGCGCCAGCAGGGTTTCGATGCAGGTGTCGTCATCCTCGCCCTGGATCCCGAGGCGCGCCGCTTCCTGCAGCAACAGGGTGCGCAGCACCACTTCGTGTACCGCTTCCTTGAGCGGATTGGCTGCGTCCTGGTGATGCGGCAGTTCGCGTTCGATGACGCTGTCGTCGATGTCGACGCCGTTGATGGAAAGTCCCATGATGTCTCCTTTAGCCTTCTCAGCGCGGGCGGACCAGCTGGAAGGCGCGGCCCAGGTAAGCCACCGCGCCGAAGCCGCTCCATACGTGCACCAGGCGAGTGAACGGGAAGATGACGAACAGCGACATTCCCATGAACAGGTGCAGCTTGAACACCAGCGGCGCATCGACGATGAAGCCGGCGGCATCGCCGCGGAAAGTGACGATGTGCTGGGCCCAGCTCATCAGGAGCACCATCATGTGGCCGTCCATGTGGCCTGCCGACACGAAGATCGAGCTCAGGCCCAGCAGCAGGGTGCCGAGAATCCACAGCAGGACGATCTTGTCCTTGAAGGTGGTGGCGCGGCGCAGGCGGTCGTTGGCGATGCGGCGCGCCAGCAGCAGCACGATGCCGACCAGGCATAGGGTGCCCATGATGCCGCCGGCGACCATGGCGAACAGCTGCTTGGCGCCGTGCGGAACGCCGAGGCTGTCCCAGACCCAGACCGGGGTGAGCAGGCCGGCGGCATGGCCGAAGAACAGGCCGATGATACCGATGTGGAACAGCGGGCTGCCCCAGCGCAGGCTGCCGCGGTGCAGCACCTGGGTCGACTCGGACTTCCAGGTATATTGTTCGCGATCGAAGCGGATCAGGCTGCCGAGCAGGAAGATCGCCAGCGCGATGTATGGGTAGATCCCGAAGGTGAATTGGTGCAGGTAGTTCATGATGGTCTCCTGGGCATTCCGGCGGTCAGGCGGCGGCGCGCGCCTGGCGGTGGACGCCTTGCGGGTAAAAGTTGATCGGTTGCGTGCCGTTCGCGGCCGGCTTGAGCAGCGGCTCGACACCGTCGGCACCTGGGCCGAAGGTTTCCAGGGCTTCGTCCATGTCCTTGATCGGCGGCTCGGAGAGTTCCTCGGCCTGGACCGGCGACAGGCTTTCGAGCACGTCGAACACGCCGGCATATACGCTGCCGTTGGCATCGAGCTTGCGGCCGATGTGGGCCAGCACGTGGACGGCGTCGCCCAGCAGGCGCCCGGCGGCCTCGTCGCTATCCAGCTGCGACAGGAATTCCAGGAACAGCGGCACGTAGTCGGGCAGCTCGTCCGGGCACATCTCCAGCCCGTGCTTCTTGTACTCTTCCATCAGGTCGACCATGGCCTGGCCGCGGTCGCGCGACTCGCCATGGATGTGCTCGAACAGGTGCAGCGAGTGCGTCGGCGTGCGGTCGAAGGTCTGCACGTATTCCTGCTGCAGCGTGATCATGTCGTTCTCGGCCAGGTGCGCCAGCAGCGAGGCCACGCGGGCGCGCATCGGCACCGGCAGGCCGGCTTCGAGCTCGGGCAGGGCGGCGACCAGCTCCGGCTCGGGGTAGGTCAGCAGCGCCGACAGGATTTGGTAGTGTTGCATGTCGATTCCTCGTTTTCCTTGCCCGCCCCCGGGGACGGGGGCGGCGGTTGGGATGCATCTAGCGCCTCAGGCGCCTTCCATCTCTTTCTTCTTGCGCGACTTCGGCATCGAGACGAAGTGCACCGAGCCCTGTTTCTTCTTGCCGAACAGGGAGGCGTCGCTGACGCCGTCCGAGCAGCCGTTGCCGAAGGAGAAGCCGCAGGATCCCTTCTCGTTGAAGCTGTCCTCGGCCATCTCCTTGTGGCTGCTCGGGATCACGAAGCGGTCCTCGTAGTTCGCGATCGCCATGATGTGGTACATGTCCTCGACCACGGCTTTCGAGAGGCCGGTCTGCTTCAGCACGGCGAGGTTCTCGACACCGTCGACCGACTTGCTGCGCATGTAGGCGCGCATCGCCAGCATGCGGTCCAGCGCATGGACCACCGGTGCTTCCTTGCCCGCGGTGAGCAGGTTGGCCAGGTAGCGCACCGGGATGCGCAGGCTCTGCGTATCCGGGATGATGCCGTTCATGCCCATCTTGCCGCTTTCGGCCGCGGCCTGGATCGGCGACAGTGGCGGGATGTACCACACCATCGGCAGCGTGCGGTATTCCGGATGCAGCGGGAAGGCGATCTTCCACTCGACCGCCATCTTGTACACCGGCGAGCGCTTGGCCGATTCGAGCCACGAATCCGGAATGCCCTGGCGGCGTGCTTCCTCGATGACCTTTGGGTCATGCGGGTCGAGGAACAGGTCGAGCTGGGCTTCGTACAGGTCCTGCTCGTCGGCTACCGAGGCGGCGGCCTCGATCTTGTCGGCGTCGTACAGCAGCACGCCCAGGTAGCGGATCCGGCCCACGCAGGTTTCCGAGCACACGGTCGGCTGGCCGGCCTCGATGCGTGGGTAGCAGAAGGTGCACTTCTCGGCCTTGCCCGACGACCAGTTGTAGTAGATCTTCTTGTACGGGCAGCCCGAGATGCACATGCGCCAGCCGCGGCACTTGTCCTGGTCGATCAGCACGATGCCGTCGTCCTCGCGCTTGTACACCGAGCCGGACGGGCAAGAGGCGACGCAGGCCGGGTTCAGGCAGTGCTCGCACAGGCGCGGGAGGTACATCATGAAGGTGTTCTCGAAGGTCGAGTACATCTCTTTCTGCACGTTGTCGAACAGCTTGTCCTTGCTGCGCTTGGCGAACTCGCCGCCCAGGTCGTCTTCCCAGTTCGGGCCCCATTCGATCTTGTCCATTTTCTTGCCGGTCAGGACCGAGACCGGACGGGCGGTCGGCGGCGTCTCCGACAGCGGCGCGTTCTGCAGGCGCTCGTAGTCGTAGGTGAAGGGCTCGTAGTACTCGTCGATCGCCGGCAGGTTCGGGTTGGCGAAGATGTTGGCCAGGATCTTCAGGCGCGAGCCCTGACGCGGTTCGATCTTGCCCGAAGCGGTACGCTTCCAGCCGCCGTTCCACTTGTCCTGGTTTTCCCATTCCTTCGGGTAGCCGATGCCCGGCTTGGTCTCGACGTTGTTGAACCACGCGTACTCGACGCCGTCGCGGCTGGTCCAGACGTTCTTGCAGGTCACCGAACAGGTGTGGCAGCCGATGCACTTGTCCAGGTTCAGGACCATGCCGATTTGTGCTCTGATTTTCATTTCAATTCCTCATTCATCCTGGCGCCTTAGGCATTCTTCGGTGCCGGCATCCTTGCCAGCGCGGGTTCGCGTTCTTCTTTCGGGGCCTTCGGCTGCGCTGCCGGCCTGGCTTGCGCCGGCCCCGGACCGCGCGTGATCTCGTCGCTGTTCGGCCGCGATTCGTCGCGTGCGCCTTCCATCCACTCCACGTCGCGCATCTTGCGCACCACCACGAATTCGTCTCGGTTCGAACCGACCGTGCCGTAGTAGTTGAAGCCGTACGACAGCTGGGCATAGCCGCCGATCATGTGAGTCGGCTTGGTCACGGCGCGGGTCACCGAGTTGTGGATGCCGCCGCGCTTCTTCGACATCTCCGCGCCCGGCACGTTGACGATCTTTTCCTGGGCGTGGTACATCAGCGTCATGCCTTCGGGGACGCGCTGGCTGACCACCGCGCGGGCGGTGAGCGTGCCGTTCACGTTGAACACCTCGATCCAGTCGTTGTCCTCGATGCCGGCGGCTTTCGCGTCGGTTTCCGACAGCCACACGTGCGGTCCGCCGCGCGACAGCGTCAGCATGCGCAGGTTGTCCGAGTAGGTCGAGTGGATGCCCCACTTCTGGTGCGGCGTGATGAAGTTCAGCGCCAGCTCCTTGTTGCCGTTCGGGCGACGGTTCATGATCGCCTCGGTGGTCTTGGTGTTGATCGCCGCCTTGTACACGCACAGTCCCTCGCCGAAGTCGCGCATCCACAGGTGATCCTGGAAGAACTGCTGGCGGCCGGTCAGCGTGCGGAACGGAATCAGCTCGTGCACGTTGGTGTAGCAGGCGTTGTAGCTGACCTCTTCGCTCTCCAGGCCCGACCAGGTCGGCGAGGAGATGATCTTGCGCGGCTGGGCCTGCACGTCACGGAAGCGGATGCTGTCGTGTTCGCGCGGTTTGGCCAGGTGCGTGTGGTCGCGTCCGGTGATCTTGGACAGCGCATCCCAGGCCTTCACGGCCACGTGGCCGTTGGTTTCCGGCGCCAGCGTGAGGATCATCTCGGCCGCATCGATCGCGGTGTCCAGGCGCGGCTGGCCCTGCGACACGCCTTCTTCCTGGACAGTGCGGTTGATGCCGCGCAGGGTCTCGACTTCGTGCCCGGTCTTCCAGCCGATGCCCTTGCCGCCGTTGCCGGCCTTCTCGAGCAGCGGTCCCACCGAGGTGAACTTCTTGTGGATGTCGCGGTAGTTGCGCTCCACGACTGTCATGGCCGGCATGGTCTTGCCGGGGACCGGTTCGCACTCACCAAGACGCCAGTCCTTCGGATCGAAAGGCTGACCCAGTTCGCCCGGGGTGTCGTGCATCAGCGGGGTGAGCACGAGGTCCTTGCGGGTGCCGAGACGGGCGCCGCCGATCTCCGAGAACTTGGCGGCGATGCCCTTGTAGATCTCCCAGTCCGACTTCGATTCCCACAGCGGCTGCACGGCTTCGGACAGCGGGTGGATGAACGGGTGCATGTCGGAGGTGTTCAGGTCGTCCTTTTCGTACCAGGTCGCGGTCGGCAGCACGATGTCGCCGTACAGGCAGGTGGTCGACATGCGGAAGTCGAGCACCACCAGCAGGTCGAGCTTGCCTTCGGCGGCCGGACGTACCTTGACGTCACGCGGCTTGATGCAATCGGTCTCGTCGCTCAGCAAGGCGTTCTGGGTGCCGAGCAGGTACTTCAGGAAGTACTCGTGGCCCTTGCCCGAGCTGCCCAGGATGTTCGAACGCCACACGAACATATTGCGCGGGAAGTTCGCCGGATTGTCCGGGTCGTCGCACGAAAAATTCAGCTTGCCGGCCTTGATCTGCTCGACCGCGTACTGGGCCGGATCCATGCCTGCCGCTTCGGCCGCGCGCGTCACCTCGAGCGGATTGGTCTCGAGCTGCGGCGCCGACGGCAGCCAGCCCATGCGCTCGGCCTTGGCGTTGTAGTCGATCAGGGCCATCTCTTCCATCTTGCCGTCGGCGGTCGGGCACAGGATTTCCGAGGTGTGCAGCTTCTCGTGGCGCCACTGGCTGGTGTGGGCATAGAAGAACGAGGTCGAGTTCATCTGGCGCGACGGACGGTTCCAGTCCAGCGCGAAGGCCAGCGGGGTCCAGCCGGTCTGCGGGCGCAGCTTTTCCTGGCCCACGTAGTGGGACCAGCCGCCGCCGCTCTGGCCGATGCAGCCGCACATCATCAGCATGTTGATGATGCCGCGGTAGGTCATGTCCATGTGGTACCAGTGGTTCAGCGCCGCGCCGACGATGACCATCGACTTGCCGCGGGTGCGGTCGGCGTTGTCGGCGAACTCGCGCGCCACCGTGATGACGTCCTGCGCCTTGACGCCGGTGTGCTTGACCTGCCAGGCCGGGGTGTAGGGAACGTCGTCCTCGTAGCCCTTGGCGGCGTTCGGGCAGATGCCGCGGTCGACGCCATAATTGGCCATCGACAGGTCGAACACGGTCGTGACCATGGCTTCGCTGCCGTCGGCCAGGGTGATCTTCTTGACCGGCACGTTGCGCAGCAACAGGTCGTCGGCATCCTTGCCGCCGAAGTAGGGGAAGCCGACCGGCACGATGCCGTCGTTGGCGTCGATCAGCGACAGCTGGGGATCGATCGGGTTGCGCGTCGAGCCTTCCTTCTGCTCGAGGTTCCACTTGCCGGCCTCGCCCCAGCGGAAACCGATCGAGCCGCTGGGGGCGACGATCTTGCCGGTGGCCTGGTCGAGCACCAGTGTCTTCCATTCCGGGTTGTTGGTTTCGTTCAGGTTGTCGGCCAGGTGCGAGGCGCGCAGGAAGTAATCCGGCACCAGGGTGCCGTCGCGTTCCTTGAGCATCACCAGCATCGGGAAGTCGGTGTACTGCTTGGCGTACTCGGTGAAATAGGCCGATTTGCCGGTTGCGTGGTATTCCTTCATGATGACGTGGCCCATGGCCATCGCCAGCGCGGCGTCGGTGCCCTGCTTGGGGGCGAGCCAGATGTCGCCGAACTTGGCCATCTCGCCGAAGTCGGAAGACACGGCCACGGTCTTGGTGCCCTTGTAGCGCACTTCGGTGTAGAAGTGGGCGTCCGGGGTACGGGTCATCGGCACGTTCGAGCCCCACACCATCAGGTAGGTCGAGTTGTACCAGTCGGCCGATTCCGGCACGTCGGTCTGCTCGCCCCACACCTGCGGGCTGGCCGGCGGCAGGTCGCAGTACCAGTCGTAGAAGCTCATGGCCACGCCGCCGATCAGGCTCAGGTAGCGGGTGCCGGCGGCATAGCTGACCATCGACATGGCGGGAATCGGCGAGAAGCCGATGATGCGGTCCGGACCATACTTGTCGATCGTATGGGCATTCGCGGCGGCGATCATCTCGTTGACTTCGTCCCACTTGGCGCGCACGAAGCCGCCCTGGCCGCGGATCGACTTGTAGCTGGCGGAGCGCTCCGGATCCTGGGTGATCCACTCCCATGCACCGATCGGGTCGCGGGTGAGGCGCGCCTCGCGCCACATCTGCATCAGGCGGCCGCGCACCATCGGGTGCTTGACGCGCTGCGCCGAATAGACGTACCACGAGTAGCTGGCGCCGCGCGGGCAGCCGCGCGGCTCGTGGTTCGGCAGGTCCGGGCGGGTGCGCGGGTAGTCGGTCTGCTGGGTTTCCCAGGTGATCAGGCCGTTCTTGACATACACCTTCCAGCTGCAGGAACCGGTGCAGTTCACGCCGTGGGTCGAACGCACGATCTTGTCGTGCTGCCAGCGCTGGCGGTAGGCGTTTTCCCAGGTGCGGTCTTCAATGACCACCTCACCGTGGCCGTTCGAGAACGTTTGCTTGGCTTTGCCGAAAAATTTCAGTCGGTCCAGAAAGTGACTCATGGTTTCTCCATCGACGCGCCGGCGGCGCGCTTCGCTAATGTGATTTCACTGTTGCCAGTCTACGGAGCGGCTTGTCCGTTGAGTATTCGTAAGAAGTCGGTCCGGCGCCGGATTTGGGACTAGTGCGCCTACACCTTTCGAACTAGCCCCGCGGTGCTCCGAGAGCACGAAGGCCGCTGCCTGAAGCCTCAGGCAGCGGCCTTCGCCGCAGCGCGCCGGTCAGCCCGGCACGCCACTCCCGCCGGTCGTGCGATCAGCAGGGCATTTCCGCGCCCTTGCGCGAGTAGAACCACCAGGTCACGGCAATGCAGCTCATGTAGAAGCCGATGAAGCACCACAGGGCGGCGTCGGCGCTGCCGGTCAGGGCGATCGAGGTGCCGTAGCTCTTCGGGATGAAGAAAGCGCCGTAGGCGGCGATGGCCGAGGTGAACCCGAGGACCGCGGCAGCCTCCTTGTTGGCGCTGGCGACGGCCTGGGCTTGCACGGCTTCCGGCTGGCCGGCAGCAGCGCGCTGGTGCAGGCTCAGGAAGATCACCGGGATCATGCGGAAGGTCGAGGCGTTGCCCACGCCGGTGCAGGCGAACAGCACCAGGAACATGCCGAAGAAGCCGGCGAAGCTGCCGGGATTGCCGCCGCCGGGCAGGAAGTGCAGCACGCCGAGCACGGCGCCGATCATGGCGACGAAGGTCCAGACGGTCACGCGGGCGCCGCCAAGCTTGTCCGAGATCCAGCCGCCAGCCACGCGGGACAGGGCGCTGACCAGGGGGCCGACGAAGGCGTACTGCAGCGGATTCACGTCCGGGAACAGGGTGCTGGTGAGCAGCGGGAAGGCTGCCGAGTAGCCGATGAACGAACCGAAGGTGCCGATGTAAAGCCAGCACATCAGCCAGTTATGCTTGCGCTTGAAGATCACGGCCTGCTCCGAGAACGAGGCCTTGGCCGAGGCCAGGTCGTTCATGCCGAACCATGCGGCCAGAGAGCTCAGGAGAATGAAGGGCACCCAGATGAAGCCGGCGTTCTGCAGCCAGACCTGCTTGGTTTGGGCGGCGCCTTCCACGACCTTGCTCCAGGTCTGCGGCTCGCCGCCGAACACGGCGGCGGTGATCACCAGCGGCACCACGAACTGCACCGCCGACACGCCCAGGTTGCCCAGGCCGGCATTCATGCCCAGGGCGTAGCCCTTCTGCGCCTTCGGGAAGAAGAAGCTGATGTTGGACATCGACGAGGCGAAGTTGCCGCCGCCAAAGCCGCACAGCAGGGACAGTACCAGCATGGTCGGGTAGCTGGTGGTCGGGTCCTGGACGGCGAAACCGATGCCCAGCGCCGGGATCATCAGCGAGGCCGTCGAGATCGCAGTCCATTTGCGGCCACCGAAGATCGGCACCATGAACGAGTAGAAGATGCGCAGGGTCGCGCCGGACAGGCCCGGCACCGCGGCCAGCCAGAACAGCTGGTTGGTGCTGTACTTGAAGCCGATCGCCGGCAGGTTGACGACGACGACGCTCCAGACCATCCAGATTGCGAAGGCCAGCATCAGGGCCGGGATCGAGATCCAGAGGTTGCGGCTGGCGGTGGCCTTGCCGCGGTGTTGCCAGAAGGCGGGGACCTCGGGCTCCCAGGTCGATATCAGGTAGCTGCTCACAATGTTCTCCTGTGTGCGTTTTTAATTGGTTGATGAAAGGTGGGTAGGATCAGGCTGCCCTGCGTACCGGGGCGGCCGGCGCCTTGGGCGCAATTGCCGCCGGCTGGGTGCGCTCGGGTTTGAACGAGAAGTGCATCCAGACCAGCGAGACGCAGACGGTGCCGTAGAGCAGCATGAACGAGCTCGAGCGGATGCCGGTCAGGTCGACGATGGCGCCGAACAGGATCGGCAGGATGAAGCCGCCCAGGCCGCCGGCCAGGCCGACCACGCCCGAGACCGCGCCGATGTTGTCGCTGAAGTCGTCGGCAATGAAGCGGAACACCGAGGCCTTGCCGATCGCCATGGCCACGCCGACCACGAACAGCAGGGCGGTGAAGGCGATCGGGCCGAGGCCGATCTGCATGTCCATGACGCCCTCGACGGTCTTGACACTCATGGTGGTCTGCGGATACGACAGGATGAAGAAGCAAACCCAGCAGACCCACATCACCCACCAGGTGACCTTGTAGGCGCCGTACTTGTCCGAGATCCAGCCGCCCAGCGCGCGCAGCACGCCGCCCGGCAGCGAGAAGCAGGCGGCCAGCAGCGCGGCCAGCTTCAGGTCGAAGCCGTACTCGCCGACGTAGTACTTGGTCATCCACAGGGCCAGTGCCACGTAGCCGCCGAACACGACCGAGTAGTACTGGCAGTAGCGCCACACCCGTGGGTCCTTCAGCACGCGCATCTGCTGGGCGAACGATTCACCGGAGGGCGTCTTGTGCGCCGGGTCGGAATACGAGAAGAACCAGAACAGCAGGGCGGTGGCGACCATCGCCCCGGCATACACCTTGGGCAGGTACTGCCAGCCGGCCGCGGCGATGATGGCCGGTGCCACGAACTTGGTCAGGGCCGAGCCCGAATTGCCGGCGCCGAATACGCCCATGGCGAAACCGCGGCGTTCCTTGCCGAACCAGCGGGCGACATAGGGCGTGCCGACCGAGAACGAGCCGCCGGCCAGGCCGACGAACAGGCCCAGCACCAGGAAGTGCCAGTAGGCGGTCGCGTAGCTGATCAGGTAGATCGGCAGCGCGCAGGCCAGCATCAGGATGAAGAAGACGATGCGGCCGCCGAAGCGGTCGGTCCAGATGCCGAGCGGGACGCGGGACAGCGCGCCGCTCAGCACCGGGGTGGCGATCAGGAGGCCGAACTCGGTCTCGTTCAGGCCCAGCTTGGCCTTGATGGGGATGCCCAGGACGGCGAACATCATCCATATGGCAAAACAGATCGTGAATGCAAAGGTACTGCTGACGAGGACCGCGACCGGTCGTTTATCAGTGCTCATGTTTTTCTCCTGAAACGCACTTTTCGATAGTTCAAAGCCTACGTGGAAGCGGTATGCCCAACTATTGGCCGGAGGGCGATATTCATTTGGGCAAGAGAGCTAGTGCGGCTAGTCACAAATAGCTAGCAGCCCCAGGCGGGGGGGCGTCGTGATTCGTCCACCTTGAGCCGGCGCAAGCGTGTAGGATGGCGACATTTCCACGAAGCCCAACGCCATGCAGAACCCATTGAGCCTGGAACAACTGAGCAGCATCATCGATATTGCCGAGAACGCCGTCGTCTGTACCGACGAGGCGCAGCGCATCGTGTTCTTCAACCAGGGCGCACAACGGGTGTTCGGCTGGGCCGCCGAGGAAGTGGTCGGCCAGAACCTGGAACTCCTGATTCCCGCGCGGTTCCGCCCGGGACACGGCGAGCGCGTCGCCGGTTTTCGCCATGGCGAGCGGCCGGCGCGGCGGATGGGCGAACGCGGCACCATCTATGCGGTCCGCAAGGACGGCAGCGAGTTTCCGGCCGAGGCCACGATCTCGAAATCCGAGGCGGATGGGCGCGTCATCCTGACCGCGATCCTGCAGGACATCTCCGAGCGCAAGGCCTACGAGCGCGAACTGGAAATGGCCAAGGACAGGGCGGAGGCCGCGATGCAGGCCAAGAGCATGTTCCTGGCCAATATGAGCCACGAAATCCGCACGCCGCTGAACGCCGTCATCGGCATGACCAGCCTGCTCCTGCACACCGACATCAACGAGGAACAGCGCGATTACACGGAAACCATCCGTTCCAGCAGCGAAGCGCTGCTCTCGATCATCAACGACCTGCTCGACTACTCGAAACTGGAGGTAGGGCGGCTCGACCTCGAACGCCATGCCTTCGAGGTGCGGCGCTGTGTCGAGGACGCGCTCGACCTGCTGGCGCCGGCCGCCAGCGAAAAGAATCTCGACCTGGCCTACATGCTCGAGCCGGGAGTGCCGGCGACGATCCTGGCCGACGCCACCCGCCTGCGCCAGATCCTGGTGAACCTGCTGTCGAATGCGATCAAGTTCACCCACCATGGCGAAGTCGTGGTCACGGTCTCGTCCGTCGTGCGCGAGGGTGGCGCCTGCCGGCTCGCCTTTGCCGTGCGCGATACCGGGATCGGTATCCCGGCGCATCGCCTCGAGGACGTCTTCACCTCGTTCACCCAGGTGGACGCCTCGACCACGCGCAAGTACGGCGGCACTGGACTGGGATTGACGATCAGCAGGCGCCTGGCCGAGATGATGGGCGGCGACCTGAGCGTGGAGAGCGAAGTGGGGCGCGGCTCGACCTTTACCTTCGCCATCGAAGCCGAGGCCTTTGACGAGCAACTGGCCGAGAACGTCCTGCGCGACCGCGCCATGCACGTGCGCGGGCGGCGCATCCTGATCGTCGACGACAACGCGACCAACCGGCGCATCCTGATGAAACAGACATTGCTTTGGGGAATGGAGCCGCTGGCGGCGGCCTCCAGCGTCGAGGCGGTCGACCTGGTTCGCGACGGCCATCCTTTCGACGTCGCCATCCTCGACATGCAGATGCCCGACATGGACGGCGCCCGCCTCGCGCTCGAGCTGCGCAAGCACCGCGACCGCAAGGCGCTGCCGCTGGTGTTGCTGACCTCGGTCGGCCAGCGTCCGCGCGCCGATACCGATACCGATGCCGACGACGAGGCCATGGGCGCGTTCTCGGCCTGGCTCAACAAGCCGATCAAGCCGGCCGCCCTGCTCGAGGCCTTGCAGCAGGTACTCGGCGAACGTGGCGGCCGCGCAGAGCGGGCCCCGCTGGCGCCGGCGCTGGCGCCGCAGGCCGGCGCGGAAGTGGACATCCTGGTTGCGGAGGACAATACGATCAACCAGAAGGTCATCAAGCAGTTGCTGCGCCACCTCGGCTACCGGGGCGACGTGGTGGCCAACGGCCTGGAAGCGCTCGAGGCGCTCGACCGCCAGGAGTACCCCGTGATCCTGATGGACATGCAGATGCCGGAGATGGACGGCCTGGAAGCGACGCGCCGGCTGCGCCAGCGCTTCCGCGGCGCCAATGCGCCCTACATCATCGCGATGACGGCCAACGCCATGCCGGGCGACCGCGAACGCTGCCTGGACGCGGGAATGAACGACTACGTGCCCAAGCCGATCGAGCTCGAGGTGCTGGACGGAGCGCTGGCGGCGGCGGTCGAGCACGTGACGGCACGCCGGCGCGACGGTGCGGTCATCAATGCCTCACGGATCGACCAGTTGCGCGCCATCGATGACGGCGCCTCGCTGCTGGATGAAGTGATCGGGTCGTTCGTCGGCGAGGTCCCCCAACTGCTGGACAAGCTGGCCCATGCGGTAGAGACGCGGGACGGTCCCTTGCTCGCATCGACCGCGCACTATTTGCAGTCGAGTATAGACTTCGTCGGCGCCAACCGCATGCGGGTGCCATGCATCAATCTCGAGCTGATGGGCAAGGGCGAGCATTTCGAGGACGCCGGCGCGCAACTCGGGGAGCTCAGGCGCACCTATGAAGAAGCAAGTTCGGCATTGCTGGCGCTGTCCGGCCGGGCCAGCTGAGATGGCTCAGGACTGGCGCTCGGAATGGCCGCTCAGTCCCTGCTCGACGGCGAACACCGCAGCCTGGACCCGGCTGGACAGGCCCAGTTTCTTGAGGATGTTCTGGACGTGGATCTTGACCGTGCTTTCGGCCAGGTCGAGCACGCGGGCAATCAGCTTGTTGCTTTCGCCGCGCGCCAGGCAGGCAAGAATTTCGCGTTCGCGCGGCGTGAGCTTGTCGAGTTCGGACGGCGGGGCCGGGGCCCTGGGTTCGCGCTGCTTCTGCAGCTGCGCCATCAGCTTGCCGGTCATGGATTCGGCCAGCACCGATTCGCCGGCGGCGGCGCGTTCGATCGCGCGCACCAGGTAGTCGGCGTCGATGTTCTTGATCAGGTAGCCGCGCGCCCCGCCCTGGAGCGCGGTCGCGAGGTCTTCCGCCTCCTCGGAGACGGTCAGCATGATCACGACGGCCTCGGGCCAGCCCTGCAGGATCAACTGCAGCGTTTCGACCCCGGACATGCCCGGCATGTGCAGGTCGAGCAGGATCACGTCGGGCTTGAACTGCATCGCCCGCTTGACCCCGTCGATGCCGTCGGATGCCTCGCCGACCACGGCAAAACGCGGGTTGCGCTGGAGTAAAGAACGCACCCCGCTGCGGAACAGGGGATGGTCGTCGACCAGCAGGACTTGAATTGGCTCGCTTGATTCGGCCATGCAATTACTCCAATTTTAGTCAGGCAAGCCGGCGCTGCGCACTAGGCACATGCAGGCTGACAGTTGTGCCGGCGCCGGGCCTGGATTCGATGGCCAGGTCGGCGTGGATGTGCCGGGCCCGCTCGTGCATGATGTGCAGGCCCACGTGCTCGCCGGCTGCGTCGGATGCGACGGATGAGTCGAATCCGACGCCATTATCGCTGATCGAGAGCGAAAAGTCTTGGCCGTCCCGGACACGGACCAGCACGTTGTCGGCGCGGGCATGCTTGCGGATGTTCGACAGGGCTTCCTGCACAATGAACAGGATCTGCAACTGCTCCTCGCGCGCGAACGGCGGGCCGCCGCTGCCCTCGGCGACGAAGCTGGCCTCGTGCCCGGTCTGGTCGCGGAATTTTCGCACCGCCTTGCGCAAGGCGCCATTCAAGTCTTCTTCTTCCAGGCGGCTGCGGAAGTTCTGCAGCAGTTCGCGCACATCCTCGTAGCTTTCCTTGACGCCGGCACGCAGCGCCGGCACGATCTCGGCGGCCTCCTGCTGCTGGCCGTTGCGCAGCGACGCCTCCAGCATCTGCACCTGCAGGTTCAGGAAATTCAAGCCCTGGGCGATGCTGTCGTGCAGGCCACGGGCCACCATGTTGCGTTCTTCCGAAATCGCCATCTCGCGTTCGCGGGCGGCCAGGCGGATGTTCTCGATCGCCGTGCCCAGCAGCCGTCCCAGGGTGTCGAGCAGGGCGGTGCCGTGTGCGTCGAAGTGTCGTTCGCTGCGGAAATGCAGGCTGAACACGCCGAGGTGCTGGTCTTGCGCGAAGATCTGGAACACCGACACGGTGACGAAGCCTTCCGCCGCGCACTGGGAGACGGCCGGCGCGGTGGGCAGCGGCGGCAGGCTCCCCAGCCAGTGCACCACCGCTTCCTTGCGTTGCGCGGCCTCCCCGCACAGGCAGTCGCCGACCGGCATGCAGCGCTCGGCCTCGGCCATCGCTTCGGACAAGCCTTGCTGGACTACCAGGTGCACCTTGTCGCTGCCGCTGTCGACCAGCCGCACGGAGCCGGCGTCCGCCCCGAAATAGCGAACGATCCGCTCCAGGAAACCTTCGCACATCGGTTCCAGCGGCTGGCGCCGCTGCAGGAAGGCGGCGCTGTCGTAGAGCAGCGCCAGTTCGCGGTTCTGTTCTTCCAGCGCGGCGGTCTTGTCGCGGACCTTGCGTTCCAGCTCGCCGTAGAACTGCTGCAGGCGGTCGGCCATCTGGTTGAAGCCGGCCGCCAGTTGACCGAACTCGTCCTTGCCGTCGACGTCCAGGCGCACGCCGAACTCGGTATCGGCCATGCTGCGCAGGCCGGCGTGCAGGCGTTCGACGGGGGCCACGATCAGGCTGAACATCATGTAGACCAGCACCACCGTGCCGCCCACCGCCAGCGCCATCAAGGCCAGCTGCGAGGAGCGCAGCCAGAACGTGCGCACCTCGTTATCGCGTTCGATCAGTTGCACGACTTCGTCGATCCCGGCGACGTAGGCATCGGTCCCGGCCAGGAAACGGCGCAGCACCGTGAGCCGGTCGGCGCCCTGCGCGGCAAGCACCTGCTGCGCCAGCGGGCGCATGTCGCGGTGCCAGCGCTGCGCCAGCAGGTCGAAACTGGTGCGCACGGCCGTCGTCGGGGGCAGCCCGAGCGGGCGCTGCGGGTCGCCGCGCGCGATCAGTACCAGGGTGGAATCGATCAATGCGATCTGGCGGCGTGCGGCCTGGTCGAAGCCGGCACCCGGGGTATGGACCTCGCGCCCGAGCAACATCGCCAGGCGGTATTCGTGCCTGCGCAGGCTACCGGTCTCGTTGATCGCCGCACCGGCGCCTTCCAGTTGCCAGGACAGCCACAGGGTTGCGCCGATCGCCGCCAGGGCCAGCAGCAGGAAGCCCACCAGCGCGCCGGCGATGCGGGTCGACAGGCGCAGCCGGACAGGAATCGGCGGATAGTCGCGCATGCCGGAGCTCGTCGGTGCGCTCATGCCGCGGCGGCGAGCGGCTCGACCAGATTCAGGAACTCTTGCTTGCGCGGGGAATAGGCCTGCAGAGAACCGGTCGCGATGTCGAAATACCAGCCGTGCAGGGCGAGCTTGCCGGCTTCCACGCGGCGCTTGATCCAGGGATAGGTCATGAGGTTATCCAGCGAGTGCAGGATGCTGGCCAGTTCGGCCGCGCGGCAGCGGCTGTCCTCGTGTTTGTGCGACAGTTCACGCAGGACTTCCTGGCGTACCGGTTCGGCGATGCGCATCCAGCGCGCCACGAAATCGGTCTCCTCGGTGACCCTGGCCTGCGACATCAGGGCGCGGATGCCGCCGCAGCGGGCATGGCCGAGCACGATGATGCGCGAGACCTCGAGGCCGCAAACGGCGAACTCGATGGCGGAACTGACGCCGGGCGGCGCGTCGGGCGTGCAGGGCGGCACCAGGTTGGCGATATTGCGCACAACAAACATGTCGCCCGGATCGCTGCCGGTCAACAGCGCCGGGTCGACCCGCGAGTCGCAGCAGCCGATCACCAGCGTGCCCGGATGCTGCCCGCTGCGCAGGCTGTCCAGGGCAGTCGGCTCGCTCAGGTACTGTTGCTGGAAGCGGCCGAAGCCGCGGATGAATTTCTCGATGTCCTGCATGTCAGCCTCCGGTCTGGGCCATGAAGCGGATGATCTTCTCGGGCCGCTCGGTGAATTCGTGTTTCTGGGGCTTGAGTTCGATGGCCGTGCGGATCGCCGCCTCGAGTTCGGCGTCACTGGCGCCGCCGCGCAGCAGCGGGCGGAACTCGAACTTCTGTTCCTGGCCCAGGCACAGGTACAGTGTGCCGTCCACGGCCAGCCTGACCCGGTTGCAGGTCGCGCAGAAGTGCTGCGACATCGGCGTGATGAACCCGATGCTGGTACGGCCATCGCGGGTGGCGAGGTAGCGCGCCGGCCCGCCGCCCAGTTCGACGGCTTGGGGCACCAGATCGTAGCGCTCCTGCAGGCGGGCGCGGATCGGCTGCAGGTCGAGATAGGACGTGTTGCGGCCGGTAGCGCCCATCGGCATCACCTCGATCAGGCGCAGCACGAAGCCGTGTTCGATGCAGAATTCCGCCATGCGATCGATTTCGCCTTCGTTCACGCCACGCATGGCCACCATGTTGATCTTGATCGGCTCGAACCCCGCTTCCTTGCCGGCCATGATGCCGTCCATGATCTGGGCATGGCTGTCGCGTCCGGTGATCGCCCGCATGCAGGCGCGGTCGAGCGTATCGAGGCTGACGTTAATGCGGGTGACGCCGGCCGCGCGCAAGTCGCCTGCATGGCGTCGCAACTGGGTGGCGTTGGTCGACATCGACAGGTCGTCGATGCCGTCGATGGCGGAGATGCGCGCGGCCAGCGCGCTGACGTGACGGCGCAGCAAGGGTTCGCCGCCGGTGAGACGCACGCGCCGCGTGCCGAGGCGGGCAAACGCGCCCAGCAGGCGCTCGATCTCGTCGAAGCCGAGCCAGTCGGCGGGTTCTTCGAAGCCCTTGAATCCGGTCGGGATGCAATAGGTGCAACGCAGGTCGCAGCGATCCGTCACCGACAGGCGCAGGTACTCGATCGTCCGACCAAATCGGTCTTGCAACATGCAATGCTCCAGTCATCATGAATGTCCTCATTGTATGGGGCTCGGGCGGGCGCGACAGTCGGCATGACGGAGGAAGGGAAGTAGTCACTTTGGCCTATTCGCAGACCAGGATGGGGCCGATACACTGCTGATGTTACGCATGGGCAATATATCTTGCCTGGTCCCGGCGCCCCTCCTGAGGCGCCCCAATGACAGAACACTTCATTATCGTGAAATTCTCCAACCTGAAAATCGCCACCCGCCTTGGCGCTGGCTTCGGCCTGGTCCTGCTGCTGCTCGTGCTGGTGCTGGCGACCGGCATGCAAGGCTTCCGTGCGATCGGCCATTCCACCGCCACCCTCATCGACCAGGACCTGGTGAAGGCCGATGCCGCCACGACGATCGATACCATGACCCGCGCCAACGCGCGCCGTACGCTCGAACTGTTCCTGGTGCCGGGCGCGAACGAGCGCGCCCAAATCCGCGACCGGATCGCCGCCAACAAGGACGACATCACGCAGGCCCTCCAGACCCTGGAGCGCCTGATCACGAGCGAATCCGGCAAGACGCTGCTGGCCAGCGTGGTCGAGCGGCGGGTCGCCTACGTTGCATCGTTTTCCTCGGTGAGCGCGCTGATCGAATCCGGCCAGCGCGAGCAGGCCCAGCAACTGGTCATGCGCGAGACCATGCCGAGGCTGGACGCGCTGCAGGAAAGCGTCCAGGCGCTGACCGCCCACCAGAAGCGCCGCGCCGGGGACAGTGGCAAGGCCGTGGCCGCCATGATTTCCTCCAGCGCCACCCAGATGCTGGTGCTGGGACTGCTGGCGCTCGGCGCCGGCGCCGCGTTCGCGATCTGGCTGGCACGCTCCATCGTGCGGCCGCTGCGCAGGGCGGTGCAGGTAGCGCAGGCAGTGGCCGGCGGCGACCTGAGCAGCCGGATCGAGATCACCTCCTGCGACGAGCTGGGCGAACTGCTGCAGGCGCTCGAGATCATGAATGACAATCTCGGCCACATGGTGAACGAAGTGCGTCAGGGCACGGACACGATCGCCACTGCCTCGAGCCAGATCGCCAGCGGGAACCTTGACCTTGCCGCGCGGACCGAAATGCAGGCCAGTGCGCTGCAACAGACCGCCTCGTCGATGGAAGAACTGACCGGGACCGTGCAGCAGAACGCCTCGAATGCCCGCCAGGCCAGCGCGCTGGCGAATTCGACCTCGCTGATCACGGCCGAGGGCAGCGAGGCGGTGGCGTCTGTCGGCGCGACCATGTCGTCGATCAGCGAGAGCGCGCGGCGCATCGAAGACATCACGGGGATCATCGACGCGATCGCGTTCCAGACCAATATCCTGGCTCTGAATGCGGCAGTCGAGGCGGCGCGGGCCGGCGAGCAGGGCAGGGGCTTTGCGGTAGTGGCCTCCGAGGTGCGCAATCTGGCGCATCGCTCCGCAGCCGCAGCGAAAGAGATCAAGGTCCTGATCGGCGATTCCGTCGACAAGATTTCGGACGGAACGCGCCTGACCAGCGAGGCGGCCGATACCATGCGCCAGGTCCTGGGCAGTGTCCAGCGCGTGACCGACCTGATGGCGGACATCAGCGCCGCCAGCGACGAACAGCGCAGCGGCATCGAACAGGTCAACCAGGCCGTGACTCAGATGGACGCGGTGACGCAACAGAATGCCGCGCTGGTCGAGCAGGCCGCCGCAGCCGCACAGTCGATGCAGGACCAGGCCGGCGCCCTGACCCGCACGGTCCACATGTTCAGGCTTGCCGAGCCCGCGGCGGACGGCCAGCCGGCCGCCGCTGCGCGCAGGCCGGCCGGCGTGCGCGAGCGGCTTGCTGCCGGCGGTTCCCGGCTCCTCCAGCTGGGCAACAGCAAGGACGAGGAGCTGGCATGGACGCGCTCCTGAACCCGGCCGGCGTGGCAAGCGCACAGCCCGACGCGGGCGCCCAGTCGGCCCTGTGGCGCAACAACGTACGCTTCGCGGGCGCGGGCGACAGGACCATCGTCTTCGCCCACGGCTTCGGCTGCGACCAGGCGGTCTGGCGCTGGGTCGCGCCCGCCTTCGAGTCGGATCACCTGACGGTGTGCTTCGATCACGTCGGCGCGGGCGGATCCGATCCGGCTTCCTACTGCCCCGAGAAATATGCCTCGCTGGACGGCTACGTCCAGGACCTGATCGAGATCTGCGAGGAGGCGCAACTGCGCGACATCGTCTACGTGGGCCACTCGGTCAGCGCAATGATCGGGATCCTGGCGGCGATCCGCGCGCCGGCGATGTTCGACCGGCTGGTGCTGATCGGGCCGTCGCCGCGCTACCTCAACGACGCAGGCTATGTGGGCGGCTTCGAGCGCAGCGACATGGACGAGCTGCTCGGCGCCCTCGAGGACAACTTCGTCACCTGGTCGGCCAGCATGGCACCGGTGATCATGAACAACCCCGCGCGCCCCGAATTGGGACGGGCGCTGGCCAATACTTTCTGCCGCCTGCATCCCACGGTGGCGAAGCAGTTCGCGCGCGTGACTTTCCTGAGCGATTGCCGCGATGCCTTGCCGCTCGTGCGCACGCCATCTCTGATCCTGCAATGCAGCAACGACGCCATCGCACCGCTCGAGGTGGGGCGCTACCTGCACCAGAGAATCAGCGGCAGCGCGCTCAGGATCATGGCCGCGACCGGACATTGCCCGCACATGAGCGCACCCGAGGAAACCATTGCGGCCATCCGCGCCTTTCTATGACCGGGGCGGCCGATGCGTGACGAGATGACGGTATCCGGCGGCGGCGACCAAGGGACGCCGGCGGACGGTTTCGCCCTGAATTCCTTGTGCGGCATGGTGGCCGTGGGCCTGGACGGGAACATCAGCCATAGCAATGAGGTGTTCCTGGCATGGACGGGATATGACCGCGACGACGTGATCGGCAAGCGTGGCTTGGAGGATTTCCTGTCGCCCGGCGAGCGGGTGTTTTTCCAGGGCCAATGCCAGCCCATGCTGCAGCTCGGCGGCGCCGTCTGTGAACTAGCGTTGCGCTTGGTGGCGCGCGATGGCACGCGCTTCCCGGTGCTGGTCAACGCTGCCCAGCGCCGGAATGCGCAAGGCAAGGTGGTGGGCGCCGATTTCACCGTGTTCAATGCGAGCGAACGCCGGCGCTACGAGGACGAACTGCGCATGGCGCGCCAGCGCGCCGAGGAATCCGATGCGCGCCAGCGCGAGCTGAACCAGCGCCTGATGCAGAGCCATGCCGCCCTGCACGCGCAGACCGAACGCCTGCGGCTGATTCTTGGCGCGATCGGCGACGGCGTCGTCGCGGTCGACGGCGCGGGAACGGTGAGCTACATGAATCCGGCCGCTGCTGCGCTGTGCGCCTGCGACCGCGATGCCGCGCTCGGCATGCCGCTCAGCCGGGTATTCTCGCCGGTAGAGGAACAGGACGGCCAGCCGTTCCACTTGCATGCACTGTCTCCCGACGCGACACCGGCCGAACCGGCGCGCAGATGGGTGCTGTGCAAGGACAGGGACCGGATTCCGGTCACGCTCTCGGTCGCGCCAATGCGCGACGAGGCCGGCGGGATGCTCGGCCACCTGATCGTGTTCCGCGATGTCTCCGCCAGCCAGGAGTTCGAGTCGCGCCTGCATTACCTGGCGACCCACGACGCATTGACCCAACTCATCAACAGGCACGAATTCGAACGGCGTTTGAGCGCCATCCTGCAGTCGGATTCCCCTGCCGGCCACACGCTCATGTACCTGGACCTCGACCAGTTCAAGATCGTCAACGATACTTGCGGTCACGCTGCGGGCGACGAACTGATGCGCCAGCTTGCGCACGTCATGCGCAGGACGCTGCGCAAGGAAGACACCCTGGCCAGGCTCGGCGGCGACGAGTTCGGGGTGCTCCTGCACCGCAGCGAAGCACACGAGGCCCTCGCCGTTGCCGAGCGCCTGCGCCAGGCGCTCAGGGCCTTCGACTTCGTCTGGGGCGGCAAGGTGTTCCCGATCGGCGTCAGCATTGGACTGCTTGCCTTGCTGCCCGGCGAGATGCTGTTGTGCGATGCCATGCGGATTGCCGATTCGGCCTGTTACGTCGCCAAGGAGAAAGGCCGCAACCGCGTGCACGTCTCGACCCGCGACGACCTCGAGGTCGAGCGCCACAAGGGCGAGGTCGGCTGGATCAGCCGCCTGCATGCGGCATTGAAGGACGAACGCTTCGTCCTGTTCGGGCAGCAGATCCGCGCGCTGCAGGCCGAATCCGGCGCGGCCGGGCACGTCGAGGTCTTGATCCGGATGACGGAGGCCGACGGAACGCTGGTATCGCCAATGGCCTTCATTCCGTCCGCGGAGCGCTACGGCATCATGCCGCAGATCGATCGCTGGGTCATCGGCAGCCTGTTGCGGCGCTTTCATGAACTACACCCGGACTGCGCCGGCGCCCCAGTGTATGCGGTCAACTTGTCGGGCACCACGCTGTGCGACGAGGGCTTCCTGCCGTTCGTGAGGGAGGAGCTGGCGCGCTGGCGGGTCGATCCGGCGCGGATCTGCTTCGAGGTCACCGAAACGGCGGCCATCGCCAACCTGAAGCAGGCAACCCATCTCATTACCGAACTCAAAGCCCTGGGCTGCCGCTTTTCGCTGGACGATTTCGGCAGCGGCATGTCCTCGTTCGGCTACCTCAAACATTTGGCGGTCGACTTCATCAAGATCGACGGCCGCTTCGTCAAGGACCTGCTTGCCGACCGCGTGAACTACACGATGGTGGAGGCGATCCACCGGGTCGGCCACGTCATGGGGCTGCGCACCATCGCCGAATTCGTCGAGAACGCCCAGGTGCTCGAGGCGCTGCGCGGTATCGGTGTCGATTTCGCCCAGGGCTACGAGGTGCACAGGCCGGCGCCCCTGTTTTCCGATCGCGCCGGCGCCGGGTAGCAGCGCGGGCAGGGCTCAGCCGAGCAGTTCGGCGAAGGGCAGGTAGGCAAGCGTGTCGCCGGGTGCGATGCGCTGGCCGGGCGGGCACAGGGCCAGTCCGCTGCCCTGGACCGCAGAGCGCATGAGCGCCGATCCCTGACCGCCGGACAGCACGAGATTGCCGGCCTGGTTGACCCGCACCCGCAGGAATTCGAGCCGCTCGTCGGGACGCTCGACGCTGAACTCGGCCCGCATCGACAGCGGCTGGGGCAGCACGGCGCGCATTCCCTGGAGACGCAGCAGGAAAGGGCGGACGAACAGCAGGAAGCTGACGAAGCAGGCCACCGGATTGCCCGGCAGGCCGATGAAGTGGGTGGCGCCGCCGGGCCGGCGCAGCGTGCCGAAGGCGAGCGGCTTGCCCGGCTTCATGGCGATCTTCCACAGGTCGAGGCTGCCTTCGGCGGCGACCGCCGGCTTCACGTGATCGGCATCGCCTACCGAGGCCCCGCCGCAGCTCAGCACCAGGTCATGGCCGGCGGCCGCATCGCGCAGCACGCTACGGGTGGCATCGAGACGGTCGGGCACGATGCCGAAGTCGTCGATTTCGCAACCGAGTGCGCACAGCATCGATCCGAGGGCGTAGCGGTTGGCGTTGTAGATCTGGCCGGGTCCCAGCGCTGCGCCGGGCATCACCAGTTCGTCGCCGGTGAACAGCATGGCCACGCGCAGCCGGCGTGTCACCGGGAGACAGGCCAGCCCGTTCGATGCCGCGTAGGCCAGTTCGGGCGCGCGCAGGCGGGTGCCGGCCTCCAGCAGCGGGGTGCCGGCGCGGATGTCCTCGCCGATCCGGCGGATGTGCTCGCCGGGCACGGGCTGCCGCTCGATGACGACGCTGCGGCCGTCTTCGGCGCCGCGGCAGTATTCCTGCATGACGACGGCGTCGGCGCCGGCGGGAATGCCGGCGCCGGTGAAGATGCGGGCCGCGCTGCCGGGAGCCAGCGGCGCGGGGGCGTGTCCGGCCGCGATGCGCTGGCTGACCGGCAGCACGGCGCCGGCGCCGCATTCGGCGCTGCGTACGGCATAACCGTCCATGGCGGCGTTGTCGGCGCGCGGGACGTCGATGCCGGCATATTGTGTCGCCGCCAGCACGCGGCCGGCCGCGGCCAGGGTGCCGATGGACTCGGTGTCGGTGACCGGATGGGCCCGGGCCAGGAGGAGGTCTTGTGCTTCCTGCACGCTCAGCATATGGGTACTCGTATGACGGTTGATCGAGAAACGCGCGTCGCCATCCCGCTGGGAAGGCCCCTGTATTGTCGAGCGGAAAGGGTGGGCCGGCAATACGCCGGAATGACGATGGCCGCCACGCCGGCTGCTCCAGCGCATGGGTCTGTCGGTACGACGGACTAGCTGCCGTACGCACAAAGAACTACAGCATTTGCGCGGGCAGAAGTCTATGATCTGAACCGTTCTTATCGAGACATCACGACACGTCCAGCCAGGCCGCCAACCACCATGCCACCACGACATCGCATCGAACCGCGCCAGTTCCTGAAACGCCTGCCCCTGTTTGCCGACCTGTCGGCCGAGCAGCTGGACGCCGTCGCTGCGGCCACCAGCGAGGTGCACGCCGCGCGCGGCCACGTCATCTTCAAGCGCGGCGATCCGTGCAACGGTTTTCACACGATCATCTATGGCAACGTCAAGCTGTGCTTCCTGTCGTCCCAGGGGGACGAGAAGGTGGTCGAACTGCTTGGCCCCAACCAGAGCTTCGGCGAGGCGCTGATGTTCATGGATCGCCCCTACATCGTCCAGGCGGAAGCCTTGGCCGACTGCATGCTGCTGCACGTGCGCAAGCAGGCGATCTACGAAGAGATCGAGCGCAACCCGGCTTTTTCACGGCGCATGCTGTCGGGCATGAGCCGCCGCCTGCACGGGCTGATCTCGGATGTCGAATCCTATTCCCTGCGTTCGGGCAGCCAGCGCGTGGTCGGCTATCTGCTCAAGGACGACCCGGTGCCGGGGCAGGAAGTCACTTTTTTGGTAAGCAAGAAGATGATCGCTTCGCGCCTGAACCTCTCGCCCGAGTATTTCTCGCGCGTGCTGCACGACATGGCCGACCACGGCATGCTCGCCATCGACGGGCGCAGCATCACGATCCTCGACACCGAGCGGCTGCGCGCCTACGAAGGCTGAGCGGCCCGGCATCCATCCAACACGGGAGCAACACCATGACATTGCTGCGTATCGAAGACCCGGCCGGCGCCCGCGCGAGCGGTCCCTTGCAGGATCACCCCTTCCTGGCCCTGGGCTTCCGTCCGTTCTACCTGCTGGGAGCCGCCTTCGCTGGCGTCGCCGTTCCCGCCTGGACCGCCGCGTCCCTGGGCTGGATCGCCTCTTCGCGCCTGAATCTCCTGTGGCACATGCATGAAATGCTGTTCGGCTTCGTGATTGCAATCGTGGTCGGCTTCCTGTACACGGCGGGCCGCAACTGGACCGGACTGTGGACGCCGCGCGGCAGGCATCTCGGCGCCCTGGTCGCCCTGTGGGTGGCCGGCCGCGTCGGCATGCTGGCGCTGACCCCGGCGCTGGCGGCGGCGGTCGACCTGGCTTTCCTGCCGCTGGCAACGATTCCCCTGTACCGGGTGATCCGGCGCGCCGGCAATACGCGCAACCTGGTCATGGTGGTCCTGCTGGCAGTGCTGGCCCTGGCCAATGCCGCCTTCCATGCCAGTGCACTGGGCTTGCTGGCCTTGTCGCCGATGCAGCCGCTGTATGCGGCCATCGTTGCCATCATCGTGATCGAATCGGTGCTGGGCGGACGGGTGATTCCGAACTTCACTGCCAATGCCGTGCGCGGCGTGCGCACCACCAGCGATCCCCGCCTGGAGAAGGCCAGCCTGGCCCTGACCGCGGCGACCGGCCTGGCCTGGGCCGTGCTGCCGCTGTCGCTGCCGCTCGGCGTGCTGGCGCTGGCGACGGCGCTGGTGCAGGCGGTGCGGATGGCCGGCTGGAAGCCCCTGTGCACGCTGCGCAATCCGCTGCTGTGGATCCTGCATCTGTCGTATGCATGGATTCCGGCCGGCTTCGCGGTGCTCGCGCTGGCCTGCTTCGGCATGGCGCCGCACAGTGCCGCCGTGCATCTGCTGGCGGTGGGGGCGATGGGCGGCCTGATCATCGGCATGATCACCCGCACCACGCTCGGCCATACCGGGCGCATGCTCAAGGCGGGGAGGGCGGAGACCGCAATGTACCTGCTGCTGCAGGCCGGCGTGCTGGCGCGCCTGGCGGCGGCCCTCGGCGGCGGCGGCGTGCGCGAATGGGGCCTGGTGCTGGCCGCGGCGTGCTGGAGCCTGGCGTTTGCCCTGTTCTGCGCCGTCTATGGGCCTTACCTTGCGCGGCCGCGCATCGACGGGCGCGAGGGCTGAGCGCCCTGCGTGTACGCACTGCCGCGCGCGGCGCGGCCTATCACCTTTTCTTGTCTCATGAATTCACATTCCCACACCCTGGCTCCGACCGTCCTGAACGCCGACCTGGTGGCGCGCATGAGCCGCCAGGGGCCGCGCTACACATCCTACCCGACCGCCGACCGTTTCGTTCCGGATTTCGGCAGCCAGGGCTACCAGGCCGCTGTCGAGCGGCGCCGCGCCGCGCCCGCCCGGCCTGCACTGTCCCTGTATGTCCACATTCCGTTCTGCCGCTCGCTGTGCTATTACTGCGCCTGCAACAAGATCATTACGAATGACCGCGACAAGGCCGCCGAATACCTCGCTTACCTGATGCGCGAGATCGACATGCAGGCCGCCCTGTATGGCGGCATGAACCGGGTCGAGCAGCTGCATTTCGGCGGCGGCACCCCTACCTACCTGAGCGGCGCGCAGATGGACACCCTGACGCGCCACCTGCGCGAGCGTTTCGACTTCGCTCCCGACGGCGAGGGTGAGTACGGGATCGAAATCGATCCGCGCACGGTCGATGCGGCCCGCATCGCCGAACTTCGCACCCAGGGCTTCAACCGCATCAGCCTCGGCGTGCAGGACTTCGATCCGGACGTGCAGCGGGCGGTCAACCGCATCCAGCCGGAGGCGCTGACGCTCGACGCCATCACGGCGGCGCGCGCCCACGGATTCCGCTCGGTCAGCATCGACCTGATCTACGGCCTGCCGAAGCAGAGCGTGGGCTCGATGCAGCGCACGCTGGACAAGGTGGTGGCCGCCTCGCCCGACCGCATTTCGGTCTATAACTATGCGCACATGCCTGACCTGTTCAAGTCGCAGCGCCTGATCCGCGAGGAAGACATGCCCTCGGCCCAGACCAGGCTCGACCTGCTCGGCCTGTGCATCGGCCACCTCACGACGCATGGCTACGTGTACATCGGCATGGACCATTTCGCCAAACCGGACGATGAACTGGCGCTGGCCCAGCGGGCCGGCAAGCTGCACCGCAACTTCCAGGGCTACTCGACGCATGCCGAGGCCGACATGCTGTCCTGCGGCGTCTCGGCGATCAGCGCGGTCGCCAATGTCTACAGCCAGAACGAGAAGTCTCTGGGCAGGTACTACGCGGCGCTCGATCGCGGCGAGCTGCCGGTGGCGCGCGGCATCGAACTGCGTCCCGACGACCTGGTGCGGCGCGACCTGATCCAGCGCCTGATGTGCGACTTCG
Organism: Massilia sp. UBA6681; assembly: GCF_002454935.1. Taxonomy (NCBI): domain Bacteria; kingdom Pseudomonadati; phylum Pseudomonadota; class Betaproteobacteria; order Burkholderiales; family Oxalobacteraceae; genus Massilia; species Massilia sp. UBA6681. The sequence continues at coordinate 121,834 of NZ_DKJX01000120.1, read as the reverse complement.
ATCTCGACATCCATGCGCTGGAAGACCGCCATGGAATCCTTTTCGACGTCTATTTCGCGCGCGAGCAGACCCAGATCGAGACGCTCGAGAAGGATGGACTGGTGACCCGCGCCCCGGGGCGCCTGCAGGTGACCGACGAGGGACGCTTTCTAATCCGGAATGTCTGCATGGTCTTCGACCGCTACCTCGGCACCGGCAGCGCGCAGCCCCTCCAGCGCATGCCCTATTCGCGCACGATCTGACATCGGCAATCCCGCCTGCAGGCGATGGCGGGGTTTTCTTGATCTGGACTATCCAAAAGATGTAAATAGTTTGCATCATTTGATGCCGAGACCTACGATGCCGGACAGAACAACGCAACAGTGTTCTGTTCACTCTCACAAGGACAATCATGCAAGCCACAAAAAAACTCTGGACATGGCTGGCCGTCATCTGTGTGATCTCGTTTTCCGTACTCGGCTGGGTCGGCAGGGAGATCTACCTGGAGGCGCCGCCGATACCGCTCACCGTGACCGATGCGAAAGGCCAGGTGCTGTACCAAGGACCGCAGATCCAGCACGGCCAGCAGGCCTGGCTGGCCGCCGGCGGGCAACAACTGGGCAGCGTCTGGGGCCACGGCAGCTACCTGGCCCCGGACTGGTCGGCCGACTGGCTGCACCGCGAGGCGCTGGCGCTGCAGGACCTGCTGGCGCTGCGCGACTTCGGGCGTGCCTACGGCGATCTCGACGCTGGCCGGAGGGGCCAGGTCGATGCCGGGGTCCGCGAGGAGCTGCGCCGGAATACCTATGATGCACACACCGGCGTGCTGGCGCTGTCCGACCTGCGCGCACAAGCCGTGCGGCAGGTGGCGCGCCATTATGCCGGCCTGTTCGGCAGCGACAGCCGTTTCGACGCACTGCGCGAGCAATATGCGATGAAGACCGGCTCGCTTCCCGTCGAAGCCGACCGTGCCGCGCTGACCGGCTTCTTCTTCTGGTCGTCCTGGGCGGCCGCGACCGACCGCCCGGGCCAGCCAGGCCTGAGCTATACCAGCAACTGGCCGCACGAGCCGCTGGTCGGCAATACGCCGACCGCCGGCGCCGGTATCTGGTCGATCGCCAGCGTGATCCTGATGATCGCTGCGATTGCCGGGATGGTGTTCGTCCACGGCAGGCACAAGGACGAGGACGATCCGGCGGCACCGGAGAGCGACCCGCTGGCGAAGCTAGGCATCACGCCCTCGATGCGCGCCACCCGCAAGTATTTCTTCGTGGTGGTCGGGCTGATCCTGGCGCAGGTCGGCATGGGCGTCATCACCGCACACTATGCGGTCGAGGGCACCAGCTTCTTCGGCCTGCCGATCGGCGACATCCTGCCGTTCACCGTCAGCCGCACCATCCACACCCAGTTCGCCGTGCTGTGGATCGCTACCGCATGGCTGGCGACCGGCCTGTACATCGCGCCGGCCATCTCCGGACACGAGCCGAAGCACCAGAAACTGGGCGTCAACCTGCTGTTCTATGCGCTGCTGTTCATCGTGGTCGGCTCGACCGTCACCGGCTGGCTCGGCACCCTGCGCGCCGCCGGCACCGACTTCTCGTTCTGGATCGGCAACCAGGGCCTGGAATTCACCAGCATGGGCCGGGTATGGCAGGTGCTGCTGTTCATCGGCCTGCTGTTCTGGGCCTTCCTGCTCGGCCGCGGACTGTGGCCGGCGCTGCGCAAGCCATCCGAAAGCCGCGGCCTGGTCGCCATGGTGTTCCTGGCGGCGCTGTGCATCGGCGGTTTCTACGCCACCTCGCTGACCTGGGGCCGCAGCACGCATTATTCGATGGTCGAATACTGGCGCTGGTGGCTGGTCCACCTGTGGGTCGAAGGCTTCTTCGAAGTGTTCGCGACGGCCGTGATTGCGCTGCTGTTCACCCGCCTGGGCCTGATCCGCGCCGCTTCCGCCAACAGCGCGATCGTGCTCGAGACCATCGTGTTCCTGTTCGGCGGCATCCTCGGCACGCTGCACCACCTGTACTTCACCGGTACCCCGACCTCGGTGATCGCGCTCGGTTCGATGTTCTCGGCGCTCGAAGTGGTGCCGCTGTCGCTGATCGGGATCGAGGCGTATCGCAACTACCAGCGCACCCGGGCGGCGCCGTGGGTACGCAACTACAAGTGGGCGATCCTGTGCTTCATCGCGGTCGGCTTCTGGAACACCGTCGGCGCCGGCCTGCTGGGCTTCTCGATCAACACCCCGATCGCACTGTATTACATGCAGGGCCTGAACATGACCGCAGCGCATGGTCACGCCGCGCTGTTCGGCGTCTACGGCATGCTCGGCATCGGCCTGATGCTGTTCTGCCTGCGCGGACTGAGCGCAGGCATCGGCTGGTCCGATTCGCTGCTGCGGCCGACCTTCTGGCTGCTCAACATCGGCCTGGCGATGATGGTCTTCATGTCGCTGGTCCCGGCCGGCATCTACCAGGCGCATGCCAGCATCACCAAGGGCATGTGGTACGCCCGTTCGGCCGAGGTCGTTCATTCGGCCTTCATGGAGAACATGGTGTGGCTGCGGGTGCCGGGCGACATCGTGTTCGCCGTCGGGATCCTGTTCCTCAGCCTGTTCGCCCTGCGCCTGATGCGCGGCAGGCGTGAGCCGCAGGCCGGCGCTGGCACCGTCGCGGCGCGCGCCTGAAGCAGCGAATCCGCCCGCTCCGGCGGCCGCTCGCATCTACAACAGATTCACGAAAGGAGTAGCACATGCCACACGATTGTTCCGCCCCCATGAGCCCGGGCCGCACCTATGTGTTCGATGCCAGGGGCGTCGACCGCCGCTTTCGTCATGCCGCCATCTTCGGCGCCTTGCATACGCTGTTGCCAGGCGAATCGATGAGGTTCTGCAACGATCACGATCCGATTCCGCTGCTGAACGAAATCGACGACGTCTTCGGCGAACGGGTCAACGTCGTCTACCATCGGCGCAGCGTCGGCGACGTCGTCATCGATTTCAGATTGCGCTCCTGAGGAGACGCCATGCGGCTGACCGAGTTTACCGACCACGCCTTGCGCCTCCTGATGTACCTGGGCAGCTGCCACGGCCGCATGGCAACCATCGACGAGGTCGCCCTCGAGTACGGCATCTCGCGCAACCATCTTGCCAAGGTCGTCAACGAACTGGCGGCCGACGGCGTGATCGTGGCGGTCCGCGGGCGCTGCGGCGGCATCCGGCTCGACCGCGATCCGCGTGAGCTTCGCATGGGCGACATCGTGCGCCGCACAGAACCGAATTTTCACATGGCGCAGTGCTTCGGCGGCGACGCTGGCGCGTGTCCGTTCGGCGCCGCCTGCCGCCTGCGCCAATCGCTGGCCAGGGCGACCGAGGCTTACCTTGCCGAGCTGAACCGGCTCAGCCTCGCCGACCTGCTGGCCACGGCAGGCGCGGCCGAGCCGATCACCGCGCTTGCCGTTTCCCCCTTCGAATCAAAGGAGTTTCTCTCATGAGCGCAGCGACTGCCGCCGCGGCTTTTCTCGATGTGTCCGGCCTGCTTCCACCCGAGCCGATGGAACGGATTCTGGAAGCGCTGGCGACGCTGCCGCCTGACATGGCCCTGCAGGTCCTGATCGACCGCGAACCTTTTCCCTTGTACCGGGTGCTCGAGCGCCATGCTTATCGCCACCGGCTGACCCCGCGCGACGACGGCAGGTTCGACCTGGCCATCCAGAAAAGATCATGCAACGAACACTGAGCTATGGCGCGATGCCGCCAATCTGGGTGCCCTTGCCCTTCCTGCTCACCGCTCCCTGCTTTGTATTCGCCGCAGCGCTCCTGCTGATGTGGCATGGCGAGGCGGCGCTGAGCTCGCGCTGGACGCCGGTCACGCTCGCTATGACGCACCTGCTGAGCCTTGGCTTCCTCACGATGACCATCGTCGGTGCGCTGTTTCAGATCCTGCCGGTCGTCGCCGGGACAGCGGTCAAGCTGGCCGGCCCGGTGGCGCTGCTCTCCTGGAGTGGCCTGGCGGGGGGCACCGTCATCCTGGCCGGCGCCCTTGGCCTCGGTCTGGGCCCCGGGTTCTATGTGACGGCCGCCAGCCTGCTCGGCCTTGCCGGACTGGTCGTCCTGAGCGCAGTAGGAGCGGCGATCTCGCGCCGGATCGTGCCGGCCGCCCGGCCCCTGGTGGCAGGCGTGCGTCTGGCGATCTCGGGGCTGGCCGTGACGATGGGCCTGGGCGGGGCGCTGGCCATGTACCTGGCCGGTCTCGGCATGCTGGATGTGCTGCTGTTCGTCGACGTGCACGCGTCCTGGGGACTGGTCGGCTGGATCGTGGCCTTGACCGCGGCGGTCTCGTTCCAGGTGATTCCCATGTTCCAGGGCACGCCAGCCTACCCGCGCTTGCTGGAGGAGGGCATGCCGGTGCTGCTGTTCGCGCTGCTGCTCGCCTGGAGCGGCGCGGCGCTGCTGAAGCTGCCCGGCCTGCAACTGGCGGCAGAAATCGGGGTGGGAGCGCTGATGCTGACGTACGTCGCGACCACCTTCCAGTTCTTCCGCCGGCGCAAGCGCAAGGCCGATGTCGGCACCTTCTACTGGAGCCTGGCCATGGCTTGCCTGGCGCTGGCGATCCTCGTGCATTTCCTGCCGCTCGCGCCCGACCGGCGCGCCCTGCTGACCGGCGTGCTGGTCATTGCCGGCTTCGGCATGTCGGCGGTAAACGGCATGCTCTACAAGATCGTCCCCTTCCTGGTCTGGTATCACCTGCAGTGCGACGTCCGCGCAGGCGGCGCCCGCGTGCCCGGCGTGAAGTCGATCGTGGACGAAGCGCGCGCCCTGCGCCAGTGGCGCTGGCATGTGGTCGCGCTATGCCTGCTGCTCGGTTCGCCGTTGGCGCCCTCCGTGCTCGCCAGGCCGGCCGGGCTGTTCATGACGCTGGCCATGTTGCTGCTGATTCGCGACCTGGGCGGCGCGTTACGGCTCTTTCTGCGTTTGCGCCACGCCTGAGCTGCGCGCATCGACCCTGTTCCTACCCCTTTTCAATTCACGCATGCATTCATTTGACGACACCGATCCGTACATGAGGTTTTCCGACATGTTTGCGCAGATCCGCTTGCAACGGGTCAAGGCGCTGGGCACCGAACTGGCGTTCGATGCAGTCAGTCTTTGCGAGCTGCTGGATCTGGCGCCGATCCACGCTCCAGTGCGCCTTGGCAAGGGACTCGTCATGTCTTACGAAGGACAGATTATTCCGCTTGTCGACTTCCGTTCTTCTTCGGGCAAGGAAAAGCCGATGACGGGGAGCCGCCTGATGGTCGCGAACGTCCAGCACTGCAGGTTCGCCCTGCTGGTCGACCGTATCCGCGAACCGGTCAATGTCGACTACGCCGCGATTCGCATCCCGGACCAGGCGCTGGTCGAACGTTGTCCTAATCTCGTCGGATCCGTAGGGTGCGATGGGGACGAGGTCCACCTGATCGATCTGGAACGCTTGCTGGGGCCGGCAATCAGAACCCATCTGCACGGTGAGGACTGATGGCCGGTCGGGCTGCCCGCGAAGCCCGTCACCGGCGCCGCAGACACGGCCTATGCCGCCTGTTTCCCCAGGAATGCATGGAGCAGGCGGTTGAACGCCGCCGCGTGCGTCACGTTCATCCCGTGCGACGCGCCCGCCATGGTGCGCTTGTCCACGTGTGCCATCCAGCCTGCCAGATGTTCGACGTTATCGCGGTACATGCGTGGGCTGCGCTCTCCAGCGAGGAGCAGGGTCCTGCAGCGCAGCTCGGCCGCGCCGGCGCGGGTGTAGGCCGGCAAGGGATCGCGGAACTGCTTCGGCAGCGTTGCCGCATTGGCGATCGCCATGCTGCGGAACGAGGCCGGGCTCTTGCGCCAGATGCCGGGCATGCTCACCGAGTCGACGAACAGCTCCAGGCCCGCGTCGAGTTCTCCAGTCCCGATCAGCTCGGCAACTCGCGCGCGGACCGCCTCGTCCGACGAGGACAGCGGCGCCGGCGGCGTCGGGCCGGTCTGCAGCGGGCCGGCGGGATCCGCCAGGGTCAGCGTTTTCACCAGTTCCGGATAGCTACGTGCCAGGTTGAAGGCGACGCATGCGCCGCGCGAGTGGCCCACCAGGTGCACCGCGCCGAGCTTCATCGCCCGGATGAAGTCCGCCAGTTCCGCGACATGCAGCTGCCAGCTGAAAGCGCCCAGGACGCCGGCTTCGTCGCCAGGCCAGTAGTGGCTGAGGCTGAACGAGAAGCAGGAGAAGTGCTGCGACAAGGCGTCCGTCTGGCTGTTCCAGTAGCGGTAGTCGCACAGCGAGCCATGCACGAAGAGCAGCGGCTCCCCGGACCCGGTCGCCACGTAGGGGATGCGTACCCCGGACGGAACGGTGGCAAAGCAAAGCTCGGGGACTGCGAAGATGCGTGGATCGGTGGCTGCGTTCATGTCTGGCTCCTTTCCAATACTATGCACGATGGCATTGCTTAAGAAAATCGCATAATATTGAAGGCATCTATCTGTTTTTCTGATACCTGTGAAAGCACTCGACCTGGACGTCCTGGCCATGATCGTGGCAGTGGCCGATACCGGCAACATCAGCCGCGCGGCGGAAGTCGTCCACCGCTCGCAATCGGCGGTGAGCATGCAGATCAAGACGCTCGAGACCGCGCTCGGCAAGCCGCTGTTCGTACGCAGGCCGCGCAGCGTCACGCCGACCCAGGACGGCGAGGTCCTGCTCACCTACGCGCGGCGCATGCTGGCGCTGCGCGACGAAGCCTGGGCCGCGGTGGTCCGGCCCGACGTTACCGGCCGGGTCGTGCTCGGCGTGCCCGACGACTATGCCTCGTCCTTGCTGCCGCCGATCCTCAAGAAGTTTTCCGCCACCTATCCGAAGGTGGAGATCCAGGTGGTCGGCCTGCCGAGCGTGGCGCTTGCGCCCATGGTGAAGGACGGCACGGTCGACCTGGTGTGCGCCACGCGCGTGAAGGGCTTGTCGGGGGAGTTCGTGCGCTTCGAACCGATGGTCTGGGCCGCGTCGCCCAGCGTGCACGAGATCTGGCGCGAGCGGCCGCTGCCGATCGCCGTTTTCCTGCCCGGCAGCGTGGCGCGCGAGAACGCGATCCGCAGCCTGGAGCGGGCAAGGATTCCTTACCGGACCTCGTATGAAAGCCCGAGCCTGATGGGGCTGCTCAGCATGGTCGAAGCGGGCCTGGCCATCGCGCCGCTGGCGCGCTGCGCGGTGCCGGCGCACCTGAGCCAGCTCGGCCAGGCGCAGGGCTTGCCGGAACCCGATGCGCTGGAAGTCATCCTCGCGCGCAGCAGCAAGTCGCGGCGCCCGTCCTGCGACTTCATGGCCGAGAACATCATGTCGGAGTTGCGGCGCTAGGCCCGCGGGCGTGCTAATGACGGCGCTGGCTGCCCGAGCCGTATGGGTGCGTGCTGACCGGGCGCGCGTCGGGAAAGGCGTTGCGAAAGCGCGTGCTGTCCTTGCCGTTCGCATCGATCCATGCGCGTGCTTCGGCCACCCGTTCGGCGTCCTCGAAGCAGTAGACGTCGCCGTCGAGTGTCACCTCGTTTGTCAGTTCCATTGTTCCTCTCTTTTTGTGCGAGGGCGGACTGTATACGAAATCCGCAAGCTGCGTACGGCGCGGCATCCCGGCCAGGTCCCCCGAACATGCTCCTGCGGTGCAGCTTGCGGCCGTAGCGGTAACCGGGGCGAGATCCCCGTCATGCGTGCCGGGATGGGTGCGGTCGTGATGAAGGCGATAGTCGTCCTCGTCCATGTCATTGCCGACCCTGATCCTGCTCCAGCCGTGCTTGACGGCGTCCATGAAATTTTCCCAGGCCGTGGGTTGGCCCGGATGCCTGCATCCCGGCGCGCTCCCCGGTGCGGGACAGGCCAGGTCCGAACCGGGACCGCGCGATGCGCCGGCGTCCTGTGCGTTGTTGGCGTAACGCGTCCTCCAGTGACTCCGGCGATAGCTGTCGTCGTCGATCTCCGGATGCGTGCTGTCCCAGCCGAGGCGGACCGCCGGCGCGGCCAGGTCCCATCCGTGGCTATCCGGATCGCGCGCTTCCCACAGCACCTTCAGGTCGGCGTGCGCCTCATGCCATGAACGGTTGCGGTAGCGCGCGTTCTCGTGCAGGTCATGGCCGAAACGGTAGGCCGCACGCGCCGCTTGGTCGATGTCCGTCCGCCCACCGAATGGGCGCGTGCCGACCTCCTCGCCGCCAGTGCGCATGAAACCGGCAATCAGGCCGGCGGCACGCGTGGCATCGTGCGTCGAATCGGTCCACAGGGTAAGGACATGGCTGTCCACCTTGCCCGTCGCAGGCGCCGTCGCCGGGCGGCTGCCTGCATGGCCGAGCAAGCGGGAAAGCAGGCGCGCGCTCGAGGCGCCGGGGCGCTCGCGCCACTTCGGGGGAGGTGCGTCGCCCGTGGGCGCGGAACGCGCGCCGGCGATGCTTGCCAGGCCGGTATCGGCGCGCGCGTATCCGGAGGCCAGCAAAACGTCCAGCGCCTGCTGGGCCTGGGTGCGGTCGTCGAAGACCGCCTTGAGCTTGTGTCGCATGATGCCCTCCTGCTGCCATGAATGAAAAAAGCATGCTTGCCGGCGGTATGGGAATGCCCGGGATGCGCGCATGGACGATGCCGGTGGAATCGCGGTGCGTGGTACGGCCCGCAGCGTGCGGGCTGATGTGGGTTGCCTGCGGCAGTGCTCGCGGCTTGCAGCGAATGGTCGGCGACCGGAAGGGCAGCGCCGCCACAAAGCTGCGGCGGCGATGTCACAGTGTACTCCCATCCGGAGGCGCGTGCGGGAGATCCGCGCATGCCCGGGGCGCGAACCAGGCGATGCGCGCGACGGCGCTCGCGCGCCATGCTAGCATGTCTTGTATTGACGGCTTGGGCCGGCGGATCTGGAAGGTATTCACTCAAGCAGTATGGCAAACCGCATCCTGATCATTTCCCCCGATCCCGGCGACGTCGCTAGCTTGCGCCGCGCGCTGGGCGATGCATCCGACGGCCCCTTCGTCGTGGAAGACGCCGCGACCCTGGCAGGCGGCCTGCACCGCATTGCGCAGGGCGGGATCGATGCGATCCTGCTGGACATGTACCTGCCGGACAGTAGCGGCCTGGAAAGTTTCGGCCGGGTCTACGCGGCGGCGCGCCATACGCCGATCATGGCGTTGTGCGCGCTCGCGCAAGAGCATGAGGCCAGGGAGGCGGTCCAGCGCGGCGCGCAGGGCTGGTTGTCGAAGGGCTACTTTGACAATTACCTGGTGCCGCAATCCTTGCGCAATGTAATCGAGCGCATGCGGGTCGAGCAGAAGCTGGACGCAGTCCAGGCGCGCGCGCAGATCACGCTGAACTCGATCGGCGACGCCGTCGTCTCGGTCGACATGCACGGGCGGGTCGACTACCTGAACATCGCGGCCGAACTGATGACCGGGTGGAAACGCGATGAAGCCAGGGGGCGGCCCATCGCGGAAGTCCTTGTCATGGTCGAAGGCGATGCCGGCGATGCGGTCATCAATCCCGTGGAAGCCGTGCTGCAGGCCGGCCGGGCCGAGAGCTTGAGTGGGGAAGTCGTCCTCGTGGATCGACATGGCCAGCGCAGGAGGATCGAGGATTCGGCCGCGCCCATCTTCGATTGGAACGGACAGCTTGTGGGTGCTGTCATGATCTTCAGGGACATTTCCGAGGCTGTCGCACTGAGCGCGAAGATGAAGCACCTCGCCCAGCACGATTTCCTGACCAAGCTGCCCAACCGTGTCCTCCTGAACGACCGCATCACCCAGGCCATCGCATTGGCCAGGCGCAGCAATACCTGTCCGGCCCTGCTTTTCCTCGACCTCGACAAGTTCAAGCACATCAACGACTCCCTCGGCCACGCCGTCGGCGACCACTTGCTGCAAGCCGTCGCCGCGCGCCTGCTCGAGTGCGTGCGCACGTCCGATACGGTCAGCCGCCACGGCGGCGACGAGTTCGTGGTCCTGCTGGCGGCCGAGCGGCGCCCGGAGGATGCGGCGCTGGCGGCCGAGAAGATCCTGCTCGCGATGTCGAGCCCTTTCGCGGTCGATGGACATCAACTGCATACCTCCACGAGCATCGGCATCAGCGTCTTTCCGTTCGACGGCCTGGATGCCGCCGCCCTGATCAAGAATGCCGATACCGCGATGTACCACGCCAAGGAGCGCGGCCGTAACGGCTACCAGTTCTTTCGCCACGACATGAATGCGCGCGCCGTCGAGCGCCAGCTCGTTGAAAGCAACCTGCGCCGGGCGCTCGAACGCGCGGAATTCGCACTGTATTACCAGCCCAAGCTGGACCTGGAAAACCGGACGATCACCGGCGTCGAGGCCCTGCTGCGCTGGGAGCATCCCGAATGGGGACTGGTCCTGCCGGAGCGTTTCATTCACATTGCCGAGGAGTGCGGCCTGGTGATTCCCCTCGGGCGGTGGGTCTTGCGCGAAGCCTGCGCGCAGGCGGTGCGCTGGCGCGACAGCGGAGTGGCGCCGGTATCGATCGCGGTCAATGTGTCCGCCATGGAGTTTCGTCACCGCGACTTTTTCGACCACGCGCTTGCCATCTTCGAGGCCACCGGCGTCGACCCGGCCTGGCTGCAACTGGAACTGACCGAGAGCGTGCTGATGCGCGATGTCGCGGCCAGTGCCCGCCTGCTTGCGAAATTCAAGGGGATGGGCGTGCAGATTGCCGTGGATGACTTCGGCACCGGCTACTCCAGCCTGAGCTACCTGAACGAATTCCCGATCGACGTGCTCAAGATCGACCAGTCCTTCGTGCGGGCGATCGACGGCAACCCGGAGGGCAACGGCGCGATCGTGAGCGCCGTGATCGGCATGGGGAAGAGCTTGCGCCAGCGCGTCATCGCGGAAGGCATCGAGAACGCGGTGCAACTCGATTTCCTCAAGCTGCATGGCTGTGGCGAGGGACAGGGCTATTTTTTCAGCCAGCCCGTCGATGCCGACCGAATGGAGGCAATGCTGCGTAGCAATGCATGAGGCCGTCCCCGTTCATGCGAGCAAACGCAATGTCCACATCGAACGAATACTTACACTTTTTTCTTCCGTACGGGGCGCGGTGGGGCGCATAGTGGTGCTGGGTTCGTCCTGTCGCCGCCGTCAATCCGCGCTGGAACAGCCGGCCCCGTTTCTGCGGCGATCCGGGCCTGCTGCGTCATTCGCACGGATCGCGCGTGATTGCCAGCCCATGTCGACTACGCGGAGCAAGCGATGCATACAGTCCTGGAGTTCCCAACCAAGGTATTTGTCCAGTGGGGAGCGATTGCGCAGGAGATCGTTCCCTATCTGGCCCAGCGCGGCGTCAAACGGGACGAGATCTGCGCCGTCCTCGACCGCCTCAGGACAAGGTGGGAGCAGCTGGATCCGGCTCCACCCGGTAATACGGGCGCTGCCTTGCTCGATGGGGACGATGCTGCGGTAGTATCCAGCCGACTGGAGGAGGGCGAATTGTACGTTTCCCGGCACTGGAAATCGCAGTCTGCCAGGATGCTGATCGAATCCGCCATGACCGATTACCAGCGACATGCCAGCCGCTGACGGGCCATATGGATCACGGCGAACGCTTCAACAGCATCTCCCATGCGGTGGGAACGGTTCTCGCAGCCCTCAGCGGTGTGCTCCTGGTGGCCGTGACTGCGCTCGGCGGCGACCCATGGAAGATCGTCGCCTGCGGCGTGTATGCGCTCACCCTGCTGATCCTGTACCTGACGTCCACCCTCTACCACAGCGTGCACGGCGCCGCCAAGGACGTATTGCGCAAGATGGACCATTGCGCCATCTACCTCCTGATCGCAGGCACGTATACGCCGTTCACGCTCGTCACGCTGCGCGGGACCCTGGGCTGGACGATGTTCGGCGTGGTGTGGGCGCTGGCCCTGTTCGGGGTTGTCCAGGAGCTCTGCCATGCAAGCCGGGCACGTGTCCTGTCGCTCGTCGTCTATCTGGTGATGGGCTGGCTTGCCCTGCTCGCCATTGGTCCCCTGGTCGATGCGCTCGGCCGTGCCGGCTTTGCCTGGCTGGCGGCCGGCGGGCTGCTCTATACGGGCGGCATCGCGTTCTACGCCACCGACCACAAGCTGCGCCATGGCCACGGCATCTGGCATCTGTTCGTCCTCGCCGGCAGTGCCTGCCACTACATCGCCGTTCTGCTCCACGTCGCCTGAAACCAGGGCGCATTCTCCAGGCAATCTCTTGCCGCTTGTTATTCCCCGAAAATAGATTGGCAAACCGTCCGCACAGGCGCGAAAAAGAGCGCATAGTGTGAAGGTCAAACGCGATCCTTGGTGATCGTCCTCTCCCAGACGGCTTCGGCCGTGCTGCCATTTCCGCCTGACATGTCAACGCGCCGCGTCCGGCGCGCGCATGCCCATATCATTCCATTCCCCGAAAGGTACTCCATGTATCCATACCCCCAATCCGTCACTCCCGCCCTGCGTTCGCACATCGAGGCACAGACCGCGTTCCTGAACGAGCTGTCGCAAACCATCTCTCGCTCCTTGCAGCAGGTCTTCCAGCTGAACATGCAGCTGGGCCAGACCCTGCTCGAGGAAACCACCAGCACCGCCCAGCGCATGCTCGCCACCGAGCGCCCCACCGACGCGTTGTCGGCGGCGGCCTCGCGTGCCCAGCCCGCCACCGACAAGCTGCGTTCCTACCAGCAGCAGCTGTCGCAGCTCGCCGCGAGCACCCAGGTCGACCTGACCCGGGTGGCCGAGCAGCATGGCCAGGAAACCTCCCGTACCGCCCGTGCGCTGGCCGACGAGGTGACGCGCGTCTCGGTCGAGGAAACCGAAAAGAGCTTGCGCCAGCAGGAGGAAACCATGAAGACATCGCGCGATGCCTTCAAGCAGGAGGCCGAGCGCGGCGCCAGGATCGGCGCCCAGTTCCTCGGCAACCTGCAAAGCGGCGCCGATGGCGCGGGCGTGAAGCCTGGCGGCCAGGCCGCCCCGCCCAGTGGCACCCGCAACGTGCAAGGCGGCGGCAACAGCCAGGCCGAGAACAAAGTCCCGTCCCCGGCGCGCTGATTTTCACGACTCACCCTGGCCCTCCGGGGCCATCCCTCGCGGCGGCGCTGACCATGCGGTCTCGCCGCCGCTTCCGTCTCGGGAGACCATCCATTACATCAACAAGGAACCCGCACATGTTCAACACCGTTTTCCACGCGTGGTCGTCATTGGTCTTCCCCTGGAACGACATGCCCGTCCAACCCGCGCCCCGCAGCCGGTTCACGTACGGATTTCACGAGGAAGGAGGGCAGGCGCTCCGCTACCGCCTGTTCATTCCCCACGGCGAGCGTGACCAGCCGATGCCGCTGGTCGTCATGCTGCACGGTTGCGGCCAGGACGCCGCCGATTTTGCCGTCGGCACCGGCATGAACGCCCTGGCCGAGGAGCATGCCTGCATGGTCCTGTACCCCGAGCAGCCTTGCAGCGCACACTGGAACAGGTGCTGGAACTGGTACGACCGTACCCATCATCGGCGCGGCGCGGGCGAGCCGGCGCTGCTCGCGGGACTCACCCGGCGCATCATGGCCGAGCATGCGGTGGATCCCGCACGCGTCGCGGTCGCGGGCCTGTCCGCGGGCGGCGCCATGGCGGTCATCCTGGGACGCACGTATCCCGACCTGTTCAGCGCGGTCGGCTGTCATTCCGGACTGGCCCACGGCAGCGCGAGCTGCGACGCCAGCGCGATGCTGGCGATGCGCAATGGTCCCGATCCGTCCGCGCCCGCGCCGCCCCGGACGCATGCCGTCGTGCCGGTGATCGTCTTCCATGGCGATGCCGACGCCACGGTCCATCGAGCGAACGGCAGCGGTGTGGTACGCCAGTCGCTCGACAACCATGCGCTGCACAGGCAGCCTGCGGATGCCGGCGTCGCCACGGTGGCCGAAACCGGTCGTGCCGGCGGGCGTGCGTTCACCCGCCATGTGCATCGCGAAGCCAGGGGTGGCGTGCTGGCCGAGCAATGGACCGTGCACGGCGCCGGCCACGCCTGGTCCGGTGGCGACCTGCGCGGCAGCCATGTCGATGCCCTGGGGCCCAAGGCCAGCGAAGAAATGCTGCGCTTCTTCTTCGGCCTTCCAGCTGCCTGAGCGGCGCCAGGCGGCGGGGACGACACGCACACCGGTGTGCGGTGCGCCCGTCAAGCGGCAATGCGCGTAGGCTCGGGATGCTGGTCGCCACTTCCTAGGAGGGATCATGATCATGCTCGACCCTGCGAACACGTTTCGCGGCCTGCCCCTGAGCCCGGAGCAGGACAGCGAGATCAGGCATTACATTCACACCAGGGAGCGCAATGGCCTGCCCTGGGATACCCCGGAGCTCCAGGCGATGCTCGCCGATATGCTCGACCCACCGGAAGCCGACGAGGAAGATCGCCATTCGCTGTCGGACAGCATGGTCATGGAGCGGGCCGCGGTGGTCCTGGATGGCGGAAAAGACCTGGACAGCGCCGACCCCCGCCCCGATTCCTGACGTCGGAGGAGGAGTTCCAAGCGAAAGTGATGGGTTCTGGCGAGGTAGCAGGGAACTCAGCCAGCGGCCCTTGCCAGCCCTCGATCCGATCACCTCAGGGCAGGTGCGCTCGTATCGTTCGCATCGCCAGCAATGACCTCTTCGAGCATGCGTCCTGCAGCGTCGTCGGCGCCTGGCTCCGCATCCCGTCCCCATTCACGGTACTCGACCAGCGACGGGATGCGCGCCATCGCCCCGAGAGGCTCGATCCCCATGCTGGCCAGTTGCGCGAGCAGCTCGGCCAGCACCGCGTCGCGCTGCAGCGACCAGGTCGAGGCGAAGCAGCGCCAGAAAATCCATCCGGCCCGTTCCAGCACGCGCTGGCGCCCCATGTCGGCCGCCCACCGGTCCGGCCCGTGGAACTCGTCGCCATCGAGTTCGATCGCCAGGCGCCGGTCGTCCGCGCCCTCGACCACCATGTCGATGCGGTAGCCGGCAGCCGGCACCTGCGGAATGACGCGGTAGCCACGCTCGAACAGCTCGGTGTAGACGTCGCGCTCGAAACCCGATTCGCACAGGGCAATCAGGCTGCCGGCTTCGTCATTGCTCTCGACAGGCTTGGCGAAATGTTCGACCAGGGTGCGGCGCAGGTCGGCCGTGGACAGTTCTTCCAGGCGCACCGAGCGCACCAGATACATGCGGTCGCGCGCCCGGGATGCGGCCACGTTGAAGCGCTGGTCGTACTGCAGGCCCGACAGGGCGTGGTGGTTCCTGCTGTCGGCCACCATGCTCAGGAAGACGATATCGCGCTCGCTGCCCTGGAAGATGCGCGCGTCGCCACAGGCGAAGTTGCGGCGCGCCAGCTCCGCCGCCTCGACGCGGGAGCGCACCAGCTTGTCGATCCACTGGGCCTGTTCGGGGCCGAGCAGGGATACCACGCCGAGCGTGCGCTCGCGCATCGCCGGGTCGCGGATGATCGCTTCGATCTCGGCCGCGATGAACTCGGCTTCGGGCGGATTCTGGGACTTGGCGGTGCGGTAGCCGTTGGCGACAAAGACGTCGACCAGCGGCGGGTCGAGGCGCTCGGACGCCTTCGGGATCCGCAGCGGCTGGATGAAGTCCTTGTAGAACACCCGGTTGCTGTAGGCGATGATCGGCTGCACGCAGCGGAAGTGCTCGCGCAGCATGACCCGCGACGCGGCGAATACCGAGGAGGCGATGTCGTACAGCGACATGTCGGCGGTAAGCACCGCTTCGAAGGGCTGGCCGGCCAGGAAGCGCCGGCGCAGGTCGACGATCTTGGCGCTTGATACGAAGCCGGCCTCGGGCGAGACCTGCTTGTCGTCGCCGACCACGAGGATCTGCTTGCCGCGCAGGACCGCCGGCAAGGCCCACAGGTCGGACTGGCTCGCTTCGTCCACGATGACCAGGTCGAAGGCGCCGAGCGTGGCCGGGAGCGACTCCGACACGCGGGCGTGGCTCATGATCCAGCAGGGAACGGCCGCCTGCGCGTCCACCATCGCCTGCTGGGCGTCGCGGCGGTAGCGCCCGGCGTTGACGCCGGTGCCCTTGCCGATCTTGCGCATGGCGATGCGGTAGGTTTCGAGTGCCGTCAGGACGTTCTGGCCGGCCTGGCGCCGGGTTGCCAGCCAGGCCGATTTCGAGACCAGGGTTTCATACAGGCGGGCCAGACCCTTTTCGAGCTCGCGCCGGCGCGCCGCCAGCGTCCGCATCTCGTCGCGGTCGTCGATCGCGTCGAGGTGGGCCTTCAGGCGCGCCCAGGTCCAGGCGTCGCGCCAGCGCACCGGGAACACCGGATCGTCACCGACCGCGTCGACCGGCCTTGACAGCACGCGCGCGGCCAGCCGGGCGGCGCCATGGCGCGCGATCTCGCCGGCCAGTTGGCGCACGGTGGCGAGGACCGGCGCCAGCGCTTCGATCCGCCGAATCTCGGCAAGGATGTCGGCATAGTCGGCCACGACGCCCTCGACGGGCAGGTCTGCGCTGCCCAATGCCTGGTCGACCAGGCCGCGCAGCCGTTCCGAGACGGGACCGGTGCTGCCCGCCAGCTTCTCGCGGAGCGCGGCCATGTCCGTCATTGCCTCTGTCAGTTCGGCGCGCGTGAGGTGGCGGCGCAGCTGTTCGCGGACACGGGCCAGGTCGGCGTGCCGCCCCAGCAGCTCGTCCTGCGGCGCCCGCACGAATACCTGTTCGGCGAGGCCAGGCAGCATGCGGTCGTGCGTCGTCGACAGGGTGTGGGCCCGGCGTGCGGTGAGCGTGACCTGTTCGACCGCGCGCAGCTGGCCGACCTCCGGCTGCAGCAACGGCAGGGAAAGCAGTTCGGCGAAGGCGTTCCAGCGCACCACGAAGGACAGCAGCCGCGTGTGCAGCGCCGCGAAGCGCTGTACGTGCGCCCAGTCCGCGCTCGAGGCGGGCGCAAGGCCGGCAACGCGGACGGCGTTGACGTGCGGCTTGATGTCGCCGACGCCGAAGGCGAGCAAGCCAAAGGGTTTGCCGGATTCCGCGCCGCGCGCGATGGCGTCGAGCGCCTTCGGATGTTCCAGCGCTTCGCGCGGCGCGCTGACCGGCCGTTGCATGAACTCGGCCCTGGCCTGCAGCAGCGCGTCCATCTCCGAGAACAGCGCCTCGAGGGAGCTGCGTTCGGTGGCGAAATCGGCACGCCGGCATTTTTCGCGCAGGGCGAAGACCCAGTCATGTCCGGACTCCTCGAGTTCGCGCACCAGCGCGCCTGCCACATCGATCGATGCGAGCAGCTGGCGGGCATGTCCGAGCACCTCTGGCGTGGCGGCGCGCAGCGGGAGCAGCACGCCGGCCGCCTCGTCGTGCTCGATCTCGCGCAGCGTCTGGAGCAGCTCGTGCAGGCGCCCGAGCTCGGCAGGCGGGGGCAGGATGCTGGAAGGCGGGACCTCGGCATGGCAGTAGACCAGGTCGGCGCCGAGCCGGCGCCTCGCCTCGCGCAGCTCCATGCCGGCCTCTTCGCCGAATGGCGGCGCATGTTCCGTCGCCAGCGACAAGGGATCGTCGAACCAGCCGAACTGTCCCTGGCCGTGGATCACCAGCTCGGCCATCTTCTGGGCCCGCATCGGCACGCCGTCGACCTCGATCTCACCCAGGTGGGCGCGCGCGATCTCGTCGATGCGGGTGTCGATCCGCGCCATCTCTTCATGCGCGCGGTCGAGTGCGGCGCGGCAGGTGGCGATGGCATCGATCTCGGTATGCGGGTTCAGATGGGTGAGAGTGTGGATGATCGCCTCGATCGACGCCTGGAACTGGCGCATGCCCTCCTTGTCGCCGGACAGCAGCGCTACGGTGAGCGGGCGGATCGATGCCGGAATCTTCTCCTGCAATACCTTCAATGCCGGTTCGCCCTTGGAGGTGACCAGGATCCGCTTTCCCGATGCCAGGTAGTGGCTGATGATGTTGGCGATCGTATGGGTCTTGCCGGTCCCGGGCGGGCCCTGGACCGCGACGCCCGGGGAGCGCGCGAGCTGCTGGACGATCGTCTCCTGTTCCCGGTTGTAGGGCAAGGGGAAATACAGCTCGCGCGCTTCCCCGTGAGCAGCCGCGCGGCCGGACAAGCCGCGGAAGGCGATCGTTTCATGCTCGACCACGGCCTGGCCAGGGGGCGTGACGATGCCGAGCGGGCCCTCCGGAATCGCATCGCCGGCGCTGACGCGCTCCTTCAGGCGCGCGATGTCGTCGATCAGGAAATGGCTGGCGCGCGGGCGGGTGAACACGACCCACCCGTTCGTCACCACCAGCTCTTCGCCCGCGCTTGGGGCGCCGGCGGCTTCACGGTCGTAACGGGCCGATGCCGCGAGCTTGCCGGCGACCAGGCTCAGGATCGGTTCGACGGTCGTCGGGTCGAAGGGCGAGACAGCGATGTCCGGGCGGTCGCGCAACAGGGCGCGGGCGGCGCGTTCGACATCGCCGATGCCGGGCACGGCGCAGGCGGCAAAGGCGTCGAACTCCAGGCGCGGCTCGACCTGGCGTGGACGCACGGCGATGGCGTGGCTGGCGTTGTCGATCTCGAGTTCCACCGCCTGGGTGATCAAGGGGTAATGGAAGTCGACAGCCGGCGCGGAAGCAGATTCCTCGGCGCCCGGAATACGCCACGACGACACCCCCATGCCCCAGACCAGCTCCGTCGGGCGCACCGCCTCTTCGGATTCCAGGCGCGTCTTCAGCGCAAACAGGTCGGCGTAAAGGCTCATCACCCGGCGCCGCGGCCGCTCCCGCATGGCCCAGTCGTTCCAGTGCTGCGTGTAGACCTCCAGCAGGCGGCCCACTCGCGCGCGACGCTGCCGGTCGCGCTGCTCGGCCGCTTCTTCACTGAGGACGCCGGCGTCCTCGTTGCGGGCGCTCGCCAGCATCGCTTCCTTCAAGGCCGGCGGACGGGCCGCTGGGTCGTCGCTGATCGTCAGGAAGGGGGCAAGCTCGGGCTCCGGTAGGCTTGGGGCGCGCACCGCTTCGAGGCGGTGCACCCGCAGCCAGACGGGCTCGCCATCGGTGTCGACGTTGAAGTCGATCCAGGGCAGCGCCTCCAGGTCGGCATAGGTCGTCTTGAACTCGGTAGCCTTCGACAATGTAAAAGCTGCTGGATCGATGTCTTTGGCTTGCTCGACCAGGTAGTCGAGCAGCCCGCTCATGAGCTGGGCAGGGGATTGCATGTTTGTTTCGCGGATGGGCGGTGGGTAGGTGGTGGTTTTGCGGTATATTAAACCCTTCTCGACGCATCAGCGGTTCCACTGCAATGCGGATCCGATTGTCTTCGACAGTGGCAAGGCCAGGACCCAGAAACTCAGGCCTCATCCCCGCTCAGCACGACGCAATTACGTCCCGCGTCCTTGGCGCGGTACAAGGCGAAGTCGGCCCGCCGCATCAGCGAGTCCGGGGCGCCGGGGGCCTGTGGTGCCTGGATCGCGACGCCGACGCTGATCGTCACATGTCCCGTGGTGGCGCCGGCATGGGCGATGGCGAGTGCTTCGATTGCGCCGCGCAGCGATTCGCCAATAAGATACGCTTGACCGGCGCCGGTATTGGGCAGCACGATCGAGAACTCCTCGCCGCCGTAACGCGCCGCCAGGTCGCCGCTGCGGCGGGTGCCGGCCGCCAGCGCCTGCGCAACGCGGCTCAGGCATGCGTCGCCGGCCTGGTGCCCATAGCGATCGTTGAACTTCTTGAAGTAATCGACATCGAGCATGATGACGGCAAGCGGCTGGCCGGCGCGGGCGGCACGAGCGGATTCGCTGCGTAGATAGTCGTCGAAACGACGTCGGTTGGCAAGGCCCGTCAGGCCGTCCGTGATTGACAAGGTTGCCAGTTTCCGGTTTGCCTCTTCCAGTTGCGCAGTGCGTTCGGCCACGCGCTGCTCCAGGCAGTCGTGGAGCTTCGCGCTGGCGATCGAGATCATTGCCTGTGCGCCGAGTATGCGCAGGAACTCGACACGCTCGTCGGTGAACGATGCTTCGGCGAGCCGGTTCTCGAAATAGAGAATGCCGTCGATATTGCCCCCATGCCGCACCGGCAGGCACATGACGGAACGCGGCTGCTGTCGCCGCAGGTAGGGATCGGCGGCGAAGCGCGAGCGCTCCGCAATATCGTCTTCGATGACCGCGACGCCGGTACGGATGACGTAGCGCAGCAGCGACAGCGGGAATTGCGGATCGCTTGTGGCGTCCATATCCAGCTGGCGCGACTGCAATACCGTGAGCGCATCGCCGTCGATATCGGCTTCCAGCCGGTAAGCGCCGTCGGTCAGCAGCAGCAGGCGCGCCACCTGGGCCCCGGCGTTTTCTCGCGCGACGGCAACCAGGCGTTGCAGTACCTTGCGCAGGCCTACTTCGTTCGCCACGGCCTGCGTCGCCTTGAGCAGCGATACCAGGTCGAGCGCTGCGCCGCCGCGCGTCAGCGTGCCGGCATGCGACTGCATGCCGCCTTCGTCCACCCTTGCCAGCAAGGCGCTGTAGCGGTCGCGCATTTGCGTCACCTTTCCCTCCGCCCCCCACTGGGCGTAGCAAGCGATGGCGTCCCTGATGAACACTGCCGCCACCCGTGGCATGCCCTGGTCGATCCAGCATTCGCCGCACAGCTCATTTGCCAGCGCCTGGACATTGACGTAAGCAGCCTGGCCTGCGGCGTCGATGGCCCGCTGATACGCCCGCGTCGCCGATGCAAGGTCCTCGCGGTAGCGTGCCATCTCCGCCTGCAGCAACGCGTATCTGGCACCGATATTGTCTGGCCCGAGTTCGGCCCACCTGGCGAGGCTGGATTGCACGGCGTCGATCCGGTCCAGCACCTCTGCCGCGTCGGCGCGCGTGCGATCGCGCCGCAAGGCGCGGATCCATATCATGGCCGCGTAAAAACTCGTCTCGGGCACCTTGGCCTGGCCACGCATCATCCGGGTCACGATGTCGACCTGGTCGGCCAGCGCTTCCGCATTGGCGCTGTCGAACAGATAAGCGTTGCGGATCTTCCCCTGCAGGTAGTACGCGCGAAACAAGTTCGAGCCGCCATACTGCGCAAGAAAGCCGGCCTCGCTGAAGTTCGCGTCGTCGTAGCTGTCGCTGCGAGGGACCAGGCCCATCAGGCACCTGATCGGCTGGGTCGCCGCGCCCATGCAGCAATCGGCCATTGCCTGCTGCCCGTTGGCGCGCATCAGCGCCACGTCGCGGTCGATGGCGTGCATCAGGTCAGGCAGGTAGTCGCCCAGGATGATTCGCTCGGTCGCGCGCACGGCCGCCACCACGCCGACCTGCACGAAGTCGCCGATTTCCAGCGCCCAGCCGAACGCTTCCTCGTACAGCGCGTCGGACATGCGCAGCGGCTGCGTCCAGTGGTTGACCAGCGCCGCGAACATCAAGGCCGTCTGGGTGCGCGCCTGCAGGTTGGCGCGGCTTCTGGCCAGCGCCAGCGCCATCGCGCCGAAGCGGTGGCTGCGCGCGTGGTCGCCGTCCTGGAGCGCCAGGATCGTGGCGTAGGCCACGTACGCTACGGCGCTGAAATCGCTGCTGCCCTGCTGCATGGACAGGCGCGTCATCAACAGCACGATCAGCTGGCACAGCTCCTGTTGGCCGGCGTAGTAAGCGGCCATCCACAGCGCATGCAACATCGGCAGCGCCGCCGCCGCGGCCGGATCATCCATCTCGCTGGCCGTCAGTAGCTCCCCGGCGACCAGCTCAGGCGGACGCGCCCCGTGCAGGCGCGCGATCTCGATCAGGAGCTCGTCGAAGCGCGCCTTCTGTTGCGCGACATCGTGCGGAATCTCGAAGCCCAGCAGCGCCAGTCCGTCACGCAGCACGCCGATGGCTTCCTGCAGGCGGCCCTGCAACTGGTACTGGTGCGCCTGGACGGCGATGCATCGCACCTGCAGCAGCGGAGCCGGGACGCGTGCCCGCAGCAGGGGATAGATCGCCTCGGCGGCATCGAACCGGCCGCACAGGTAGGCCGCCTCGGCCATGCCGAGCTGCAGCTCGTGCCAGAGTCCGGCGTGACTGTGCCACGCATCCGCCGGCAACAGGTCGAGACCGATGCGCATGTGCTCCAGGGTGGCCATGAAGGCGGCCGAACGACGCGCTTTGGCGCCGGCGCGCCGGTTCATCTCTGCCAGCCGAACGCGTTCTCCAGCGTCGACGATGGAGGCGCGGCCGGCGTTGAGCTGCTCGACGATCTCGAACAGCCGCTCGTCCTGCCGTTCCTGCGGCGTGTGCCGGACCAGGAGCCGGCCGATGCGCAGGTGATTCCTTGTACGCGTATCGGCATCCACGATCAGGTACGCGGCTTGCTGCACGCGGTCGTGCAGGAAGCGGTAGCCGACGGCGCTGTCGGGCGCGTCGACGTCGACGTACTTGTAGCTGCCGTCGAGGGGCTGGACCAGTCCCGCGTCGAGCGCCGGCCACAGGACATGCTGCGTGTCCCAGGGGTTGCGTTCGACGGCAAGCGCCAGTATCTCGAGGGAAAACCGGCTGCCGACCGCCGCAGCCAGTTGCAGCAGGCGCTGCGTCGCGGCGGGCAGGCGCTGGATCTTGTCGACCAGCAGCTCGACGACATTTTCGGTGTGATCGGCCTGCTGGATCGCGGCGAGATCCCAATCCCAGCAATCCTCGTCGGCGCGGTAGCGCAGGTGGCCGGCCTCCTGGATCGAGTCCAGGAACTGGTTGAGGAAAAACGGGTTGCCGCCGGTCTTGGCGAAGCATAGCCGGGTCAGCGCGACGCAGTCGGCCGGCGCCACGCGCATGGCGGCCGATACGATCCGCCCGACCTGCGCTTCGGTCAGCGGCCCCAGAGCCAGCGTGGGCAGGCGCAGGCCGCCCGCGAGCAACCTGTCGCGCAGCGCGATCAAGGGATGGAGAGCGTCGACCTCGTTGTCGCGGTAGGCGCCGATGAGCAGCATGTGGCCCTTGTCGCGCGAGGTCATGAACAGCTCGATCATCCGCAGGCTGGCCATATCGGCCCATTGCAGGTCGTCGAGGAACAGCACCAGCGGGCGGCCAGCGGCCGCGAAGACGTCGACGAAACGGGGAAACACACGGTCCAGGCGGAGCTGGGCCTGCGCCGGTGTCATCGCGGGCGCTGCCTCGGTCGGGCCGACGATGAGCGCCAGCTCGGGAATCAGGTCGACCATCGCGCCCAGTCCGCTCCCCAGGGCGGTGCGCAGTTGCGCCGCCCATTGCCGCACCGAGGTCTCGGGCTCGCAAAGAAGCTGGCGCACCAGTTCCTGGAACGCCTGGATCAGCGACGCATAGGGCACGTCGCGCCGGAACTGGTCGGCTTTGCCGGCCAGGAAGCAGCCGCGCCGGGCGACGATCGGTTTCTGCACCTCGTTGACCACCGCCGACTTGCCGATGCCGGGAGAACCGGCCACCCACAGCATTGTGCGGTGCCCGCCGGCGCTACGTTCGAATGCCTCCAGCAGTGCGGCGATCGCATCCTCGCGCCCGTGCAGCGTTTGCGGAACCATGAAACGGGCGTTGTGATCGGAAAGACCGAACCTCCGTATCGGTGACGAGGCACGACAGGAGCCGAGGTCGCTGCGCAGCCCGTGCAAGCTCTGGTAGCGCAGCTCGGCATTTTTCTCGAGCAGCCGCTGAACGATCGCCAGCAGCCGGCGGGGCACGGCGCGCAATGCCGGATGCGACCAATCGGGCTCGCGCGCGATGTGGCAATGAACCAGCTCCATCTCGTCGTCTGCTGCGAATGGCGGCTGGCCGGCGAGGAGTTCGTAAAAGGTCGCGCCGAGCGCATAAAAGTCGGCACGGTAGTCGACGCGGCGGTTCATCCGTCCGGTCTGCTCCGGCGCCATGTAGCGTAGCGTGCCTTCCAGTGCCGCCGGATTGACGATGCCCTGGTTTTCGTGCGGCAGCTCGCTGGCAATGCCGAAATCGATCAGCTGGAGCAGGCGCCGCTCGCCATTCCAGACCAGGTTGGACGGGTTGATATCCTTGTGGATTACCCCTTGTCCGTGCACTTCTTCGAGCGCTGCACACAGTTGCAGGGCGATGTCCAGGAAATCATCCAGCTCCAAACCGGCCGGTACGGGCGTATGCCCGGTTGACATGCGGGCACGCAGCACCTTGTCGAGCGACAGGCCGCCGATATCCTCTTGCACCATGGCCCAGCGGCCACGGT
This sequence comes from Massilia sp. UBA6681, assembly GCF_002454935.1. Lineage (NCBI taxonomy): Bacteria > Pseudomonadati > Pseudomonadota > Betaproteobacteria > Burkholderiales > Oxalobacteraceae > Massilia > Massilia sp. UBA6681. The sequence goes on along the minus strand of NZ_DKJX01000120.1, from coordinate 97,729 downwards.
GTAACTGCAGCGCGAGTGGGCGCACCACGCACCGATGACGGCAGCGCCGCGCGATCGCATACTCGCGCTTGAACTGCGCCAGCTGTGAAAAGCTGGGAGCCGCCTGCTTTGGCAGCTTGACGATGAGCATGGCGCCATTGGCGGCGCGGGCACGGTAGACCAGCGAGCGGGCACTTTCGTGCAAATGTTCCGTGATCTTGTGGTCGAAGAGGGCGCTCATGGGCTGGGATTGCAGTGTGCCTAGGGCAGGCAGGTGGGACAGCAGGATTCGCGCATATTACATATATGCAATTGTTAAGGCAAACGTGGCTGCTCGCTGTCCTGCTACATCATTGCCAGCTGCCGCGCCAGGGCATCGTCCTGCCGGTAGATATCCGGGGCGAACAGGGCCGAGCCATTGCGGTCGACGAGGGCTGTCGCATAGAACAGCACTACCGGCACCGGCTTGGGGAGCCGCACGATACGCATGTCCCCGGGCGCCATCGCGGCCGCCACGGCGGCGGCATCCCAGCGCCGCGGGTCGGCGAGCACGAATTGCGCCAGCTCGGCCGGCCGCTCGACCCGGATGCAGCCATGGCTCAGGTCGCGACGAGTCCGGTTGAACAGCTCTTTCGATGAGGTCGAGTGAAGATAAATGTTCATTGGATTAGGCATGGCAAATTTCACTTCGCCAAGCACGTTGCGCTCCCCGGGGCGCTGCCTGACCCTCGCCTCGCCCCGTCGCAGGATGCCAAGCGTAGCGTCCGGGGATAGCCGGAGCACCTGGCCGTCCGCCGCGACCACCTCCATATCGTTTTGCTGCAGGTAGCGGGGATGGCGGGCCAGCTTGGGCAGGATCTCGTTCGACAGAATACTTGGCGGAACATTCCAGTAGGGATTGAACTCGAGGTAAAGCATCTGGCCGATGAACAGAGGCGTTGGCGTTCGTACGGCGGTGCCGACGATCACCCGCATTTCCAGCACCGGCGCGGCATTGCCGTCGGTGGCGTCGAATGCCCACAAGCGGTAGGTGGGCACATTGACGGCGAGGATGCGGCCCCTCGGCTGCGGCGGCAGCCAACGCAGGCGTTCAAGGGTCAGCGCCAGCTGGATCGCGCGCCGGCCAGGCGGGACTGCCAGCGCCGCCAGCGTGCCAGGGCCGAGCACACCGTCCTGCGCCAGTCCGTGACGCGCCTGGAAGCGCCGAATCGCGGCGTCCAAGGCAGTGCCGTACCGGTCGCCGCAGGCAGAGGCCGCGCCGGCGTCGAGATCCCCCAGCCAACGGAGGCGTTCGCACAACAGCGCGGTGCCCGAGTAGGGCATGCCGGAAGCGGCGCCGGGCGGCCTTGCCGGCGGCAAGGCCGGCCAGTGCGGGACTGCACGCGCCAGTTCCCGGTAGTGGGCCAGGGTGGACTTGACCCTGCCGTACAGGGGAATCGGAGGGGCCGCGGATTCCACCGCCTGCTCGAGTCCTCCCTCGCGCAGTGCCTGGCGCAAGTGCTCGACCGGATCGAAATCCGCAACGGCGCCATTGTCTGGCCGGTAGCCCGAGGCTACACGGCCGAAACGCAGCTCGGCCAGGTAGTGCAGCATGGCGGTGCTGATGTCGCGGTCGAGCGCGGCAGTGGCGGCCGGGTGGCGTACGCTGTCGAGCCGGCGCGCGAGTTCCTCGACGCCGTAGCTTGCGACGTCAAGGCCATGCTCGCCCGCCTTGCGCAGCAGGCGCAGCGCCAGCCGCGCCCGTTCCGGGCCGTCGGACAGCCACAGCAGGCCCGGTTCGGCGGCGTGCAGGCGCAGGCTCAGCTCGCGCGCGTTGACAGGAGCCTGGACGTTCGGCGCCGCCAAGGCGGTTCCGGCGCAGGCAAGCAGCAAGAACAACATGATGGCGCGGCAGGCGCCCGGTATCGGGTTCATCGATGGGAAGCGGGCGTGCAACCCGCATGCGAAGCTGGGTAGGCCATGCCTGAACGATATGTGTTGGCCATCCTGAACGTCATTGATCTGGATCAAAAATAGCGTCGAGCCTGATGCAGTCGCGGCCGGCTTGCTTGGCCGTATACAGCGCGGCATCGGCGCGTTCCACCAGGCTGCCGCCCTCTGCGCCGTCCGCTTCCCCCAGGCTGCAGGCGAGGCCAATGCTGACCGTCATGATGCCGGACGGGGCCGCGCTGTGTGCGATGCGACGCAGGCGCAGCCCGGCGCGGATCGCCTCGGCCACCCGCATGGCGCCGGCCGCGTCGGCGCCGGGTATGAGTACGACGAATTCCTCGCCCCCGAATCGGGCGGCCACATGGCCCGGGCCGGAAGCGCTGTCCCGGATCGCGCGGGCGGCTTCGGACAGCGCGACATCGCCGGCAAGATGGCCGTGCGTGTCGTTGTATTGTTTGAAGTAGTCGACGTCGATCATCAAGGCCGCGAGCGGGCTGCCGTCGGCGCGTGCGCGAGCGGTTTCCTGTTCCATTGCCTGCTCAAGATAACGGCGGTTGAACAGGCCGGTCAGCGGATCGATCCGCGACTGCTGCAATAGCGAGGCATTCGACGTTTCAAGCGCCGTCTTCGCCTGGAGCAGCCCGCGTTCGAGCCGGTCGCGCTGGCGTATCTGCCTGGCGAGGTTGGCGCCCAGCGCCGCCATTCCCGCCGACAGCGCCAGGAAGGCCGCGCCGGCCGCCAGCATCGAATCTCGCCAAGGTTCCAGGACCTGGTCGCGCGAGCGCACGATGGCGAGCAGCAACGGATAGCTCCCGACCTGCCGCACTCCGTAGAACAGGGTCCGGCCACGCTCCACGAACGTGTGCAAGGCGCCGGTCGGCAAGCTGGCGGCCAGGACGGGGAAGAACGAGGTCCGTTTGAGATCGGCTCCGATGTCAGTATGCGTGAAGGGATGGCCCAGAAGCTGGGTGCCGTTTTCCAGCGCCAGCAGAATCTTCCCGTCCCGGTGGAGCTCGATACGCTCGTAGATCCTGCGGAAGAAATCGACCTTGATGGTCGCCAGCACGACGCCGGCGAAGCTGCCGTCCGCATGCTCGAGGCGGCGTGAGACAGGAATCACCCAGGCGCCGCTGGTGCGACCGATGATGGGCGCGCCGATGTGCACGCCCCGGTCCCGCGAGCGCTGGTGATGGATGAAATAGGCACGGTCGGCATTGTTGCGTCCATTGAAGGAGCGGCCCGCTGAATTCACGATCCAGTTGCCGGACGCGTCATAGACGAACAGCCCCTGCAATGCCGGCAGCTGCGCCATGTGCGCCATCATCATGGGATGCAGGGCGGCCTTGCTGGAAGCGTGCAGGCCATCGTGCTCGATACGGTCGACCATGCCGACCAGCACCGTGTCGGCCGTCTTGAACACCGAGCTGGCCTGATCGGCCAGGGCTTGTGCCAGGTTGGTGGTCGAGACCTCGACATTGGCCAGCTGGAGGCGGCGCAGCTGCCAGCTACTCCAGCCGAATGCGCTGGCCAGCGCGATGCCCGCCACCAGCAGGATGCCGCAGGACAGCAGCTTGATGTTGCGGCGCCTGGCAGCCAGCTGCAAGGTGATCATGACGTCCCGCACTGGCCGAGCAATGTTGCCAGCACCGCGGCAAAGGCGAGACTGGCTTCTTCGCAGGAGGCGGACGCGTCCGCGTGCGGTGCTGTCGCCCTGTGCATGGGGTCGGTATGCGCCGCGAAGGCGTCGCGGCAGGCGACGGCGCGGCGCACCGATTCTTCGCTGTGCGCCTGCTTGCGGCCGCGCAGCCCCAGCCACTCGTCGAATGCCTGGATCGCCGGCGAGGGCGTCCGGCATGGATGCCCATGGTCGCCGTCGCGGTACGCGGCCTGCCAGGCGCGCTGCTCCACCAGGGCCTTCAGCAGCAGCGTGTCGTCGCGCTCGAGCGGGGCCGACGCCGCCACCGCGGCCGGCAGGCGCCATCCGCCGAGCCAGGCGGGCAGCGCATCGGGCGGCATCGGGCGCGCGATGCCGTAGCCCTGCGCCAGCAGGCATCCGAGCTGCAGCAGCATGGCGGCGTGAGCGTCGCTTTCCACGCCTTCGGCAACCACTTCGCGCTTGAAGGCCGCGGCCATGCCGATGATCCCTTCGAGGATCGCCAGGTCGTCGGGATCATGCAGCATGTCGCGCACGAAGCCCTGGTCGATCTTGATGCGGCGGGCAGGCAGCTGCTTCAGGTAGCGCAGGGAGGAGTAGCCGGTCCCGAAGTCGTCCAGCGCGAAGCCGACCCCGATCCGCGCGCAGTACGCGATCAGGTCCGAAACGTGGTCCAGGTCCTCCAGTGCGCTGCTTTCGAGCACCTCCAGCTTGATGCGGCGCGGATCGACACGCGGATGCGCGGCCAGCAGGGTGCGCAAGTCATCGGCGAAGTCCTTGCGATGCAGCTGGGCGCTGCTCATGTTCACGCTCACCGCGACATCCAGGCCGGCGTCAAGCCAGCGCTGGTGCTGGCGCAAGGCCTCGGCCAGTATCCAGTTCTCGAGGGCCAGCATGAGCGGGTGACCCTCGAGCGCCGGCAGGAACTCGCCCGGCGGCAGGCAGCCACGTGTCGGGTGGTTCCAGCGCACCAGGGCTTCGACCGAATTCAGCTCGCCCGTCCGCAGGTGCACGATAGGCTGGTAGTGGAGGGCGAATTCCCCCCTGGCCAGGGCGACTTCGAGCGCCTCGATCTCTTCGGCGCGCGCGACCATAACGTGGTATCCCTGGCTGTCGAACAGGCAGAAACGGTGCTTGCCGGCCATCTTCGCGTCGTACATGGCCTGGTCCGCTTGCCGGATCAACTGGTCGGCATCGATGTCTTCGCCTTGGGGATAGAAGGCCAGGCCCGCGCTGGCGCTCACGCATACCCGGGCCTCGCCCAGCGCGACCGGTTCGGCGATCGCCTGCAGGAGCCGCGTCATCAGGGGCTGGCACGTCAGGAGCGATTCGACGCCGTCGAACACGACCACGAACTCGTCGCCGCCGAGCCGGCAGATGGTATCGCTCTCGCGCACGGCGTCCTGCATCTTGCGCCCAAGCGCGACCAGCAGCTCGTCGCCGGCTTCGTGACCGTGCACCTCGTTGACGAGCCTGAAGTCATCCAGGTCCAGGCAGGCCACGGCGACGCCGGCGCCGTGGCGGCGTGCACGCCCAATGGCTTGCTGCAGGCGGTCGGCAAGCAGGCTGCGGTTGGCCAGACCGGTCAGCGGATCGTAATGAGCGATGTGTTCGAGATGCTGGGCCTGCTGCTTTTGCCGGGTGATGTCAGCGAATACACCAACGTGGTGGGACAGCGCGCCGTCTTCGTCGCGGATGCCGGCGATGGTCAGGCGCTCAACGTAGAACTCGCCGCATTTGCGGCGGTTCCATACTTCACCGCTCCAGCTGCCGGTCCGCTCGATGCTGAGCCACATGTCCCGGTAAAAGGCCTTGTCCTGGCGACCCGAGCTGAGCAGGCGCGGGTTGCGGCCCAGGACTTCGGCGCGGGCATAGCCGGTGATTTCCTCGAATGCCGCGTTGACGTCGACGATCAATCCGTCCGCCGACGTGATGATGATGCCTTCGCCGGCGCTGCTGAAGACGCCGGCCGTAAGCCGGCGCTGATGGCGGGCCGCCCTGCGGTCGCTCACGTCGAACAAGGTGCCGACTGTACCCGTCACGGCCCCGCTGGCGTCCACGCAGGCGCGTGCGACCACCTCGACCCAGCGGATCGCGCCGTCGGCGTCCAGGAAGCGCAGCTCCAGGCGACAGCGGTCGCGCCGGCCCGATAGCAGTTGGTCGAGCGTGGTCCTTGCCCGCTCACGGTCGTCGGCATGGACCAGGGCAAGGCAAGACGTCTCCAGTGTCGCATTGACCGGGCGCCCGCTCAGTGCTTCCCAGGCGCGGTTCAGGAAGCGCCACTGGCCGCGGGAATCGGTCTCGAAAATGACCTGCCTGAGTTCGTCCAGTATGGAGATTTGGATGTCGTCCGCCTGGGCAGGGCGGGCGCCGATGTTCGAATAGGAAGAACAGGATGGCCGGTCTGGAAAAGAAGTGTTGCTGAGCATTGTGTGGGCGTGACGCGGATGGACTTAGGGTCGCGCGGCAGCGCGTTCGCATCCGCCGGAGCTGATGAAGACCGGCAGTCTACGGTATTGCCGTGTGTAAATATTATGATCTAGATCAAAAAATACCCGATTAGCATGAGCGGCAGCCGGCGCGACCGGTGTAACCCGCAAGAAACAGCTGGTCCGCATTGCTGCCAACGCGAAACTTGGCCATAATCCTCCTTTCGCCGACCCGATCTCCCTAACTCGACACTGCCCGTCGCAGCGGCGACCGGCATCCCCATGATGAAAATACTTACCCCGATCGTTTGCTCGACCCGTATGGCCGTGCTGGTCTCCTTGTTGGCTTTGGTCCCCGCGCACGCCGCCGATTCCGCTCCATCGCCGACCCAGATCGGCGTCGCCTCCTTCAACATGGGCTGGGCCGGCTCGCAGCAGGATTTCGATCGCCAGAACGCGGTCTGCTCGACCGTGTCGTGGTGCGACACGCGCCCGCGCCGCCAGCCGGGACAAACGTCGATCACCGAGGAAGCCGTGAAAGTGGCGCGCCAGTGCGTCGCCGACACGGAGCGCCTGGCGGGCGGTCGCGACGGGGCGGCCATGATGGCGCCGTGTAATGCCTACCAGGGACGCGGTGCGCCGGTGGCGCTCACGAGCGCCGACTACGCGGCCAAGCTGGCCGGCTTGCAGGCGACCATCGCCGGGCTGATCGAGAAGGATGGCGTGCGCGTGATCGCCTTCCAGGAGGTGCGCTCGAGCGAGGTGATCAAGCAGCTGCTCGGACGCCATGCCGGCCGCTTCGGCGTCTGCGACGCGCCGCACGAGGGTTTCCAGACCCTGGCCTTCGCCTGGGACCGCAGCCTGGGCAACGAGGCCCGCTGCAGCGTGGACAAGGGCCTGGCCATCGTCGACAATCCCGCCGACCCCGAGTCGCGCAAGGTCCGTCCGGGCCTGGCGCTCGAAATGAAGGTGGCGGGACGCCCCATCGCTTTTCTGAACGTGCACCTGAAGTCCGGCTGCGCCAACATCGTGCCGACCCCGATCTACCAGGCGCGCCTGCTGGACGATCCGGCCGGCGCCTGCAAGACCCTGAACCGCCAGGTCGTGCCGCTCGAGCGCTGGATCGACAGCGTGGCCAGGCAGAGCCCGGACTTCGTCCTGCTGGGCGACTTCAACCGCCGCATCGACGAGGAAGCCGCGGCCAACATCCCGGCCGACAAGGTGCGTACCGACGGCAGCGACCCCGCCGGTGTCCCGGCAACGGACAAGGATGGCCGCGTGGCCACGCGCTACATGTGGCAGGAGCTGAACGCGGGCAGGGACCTGCGCCAGGTGCCGCTGGCCAGCGTGGATGCGAACTGCAAGGGCTTTACCGGCCTCGACCACATCGTGCTCAGCGGCGCCCTGGCGGCGCGCCAGCCGGCCAACCTCGGCTCGCGCAAGACCGCCGTGGTGCAGGCGCCCGACCAGCGCATCGAGACCAGCGACCATTGCCCGCGTAGCGTCACGCTGGCGTTCTAAGCGAGTCCGCGGCGCATGGACCGGTTCGCCGAACTGAAGGCGTTCTGCCTGGTCGTTGCCAGCGGCGGCTTTTCGCCCGCCGCACGCCAGATGGGCGTGGCGACGTCTTCCGTGACGCGGCTGGTCGATGCACTCGAAGCAAGGCTCGGCGCCGTCCTGCTGAACCGCTCCACCCGCAGCGTCACGCTCACCGATACCGGGCGCAGCTATTACGAGGAAGCGCGGCGCGTGCTGGAGCAGCTCGATGCGGCCGACGATGCCGTCGCGGGGCAGGGCGGTGACGTCAAGGGCGTGCTGCGCGTCGCCGCGCCGGTGAGCTTCGCCACCCTGCACATCGCGCCCATCCTGCCGGAACTGCGCGCCAGGTACCCACGCCTGGCGCTGGACCTGCGCCTCAGCGACGAAGCCGCACGCCTGGTCGACGAATCGATCGACGTCGCCATCCGGATCGGCAGGATCGACCCGGATTCGACCTTGGTGGCGCGTCGCCTCGGCTCCCACCGGCGCCTGTTGTGCGCAAGCCCGGCCTACCTGGCCACGCGCGGCACGCCGATCCTGCCGGCCGACCTGGCCCACCACGACTGCCTGCAGCTCGCCGACCGGCGGCTGTGGCGCATGCGGCGCCTGGAGGGGGAAGGCGAGGATGAGGAGATCACGATCGACGCCGTCCTGCAGGCCAACAGCGCCGAACTGCTGCGCCAGGCCGCGCTCGCCGGCGTCGGCATCGCGATGCTGGCGCACTGGCTGGTACGCGACGATGTCGCCGCCGGCCGCCTGGTGCCGGTGCTGCCGGCCTGGGAGGCCAACCCCGGCCCGATGGACGTCACGCTGCATGCGCTCTACCAAGCGAACCGGCGCGGCTCGCACAAGATCGGCGCCTTTGTCGACCTGCTCGCCGCGCACCTCGCGCGCTCAGGACTGGCCTAGGTAGCCTTTCCGAATACCGAACCGCGGCCCGGCAATTCGCCCAGCCAGTAGAGCAGGGCGGCGGCCGGGAAGGCCATGCCGGCCAGCAGGGCGGCATTCCAGCCATATTGCGCGAACACCCAGGCGCCCAGCGCCGATCCCAGCGCGCCGCCGCCGAAGAACAGGGCGAAGTAGATGCCGTTCAGGCGGCTGCGCACGTCCGCGCCCAGGCTGAAGATGGCGCGCTGTCCCAGCACCAGGTTGGCCGCGACCGCCATGTCGAGCACGATCGAGGCCACGGCCAGCACCCCGATCGCCAGTTCGCGCGAGGCCGGCTGGTAGAGCGGCAGCGCGAATCCCGCTACGCCCAGCACCAGGGCCGCGGCGGTCGCGGGCAAGGTGTGGCCGGCGTCCGCCAGCCGTCCGGCCACCGGCGAGGCGATGGTTCCAGCCATGCCGACCAGCGCGAAGATGGCGATGCCGGTCTGTGACAGGTGAAAGCGCGGACCTTCCAGCATCAAGGGCGTCACGGTCCAGAACAGGCTGAAGGCCCCGAACAGGCCCGCGTGGTAGGCGGCGCGGCGGCGCAGCAGCGGCGTGCTCGCCAGCAGGGTCCACAGCGATGCGATCAGCTTGCGGTAGGAGAGGTCCTGCGTTGGTGCGCGCTGCGGCAGCCGGCTGCGCAGCACGAAGGCCAGCACCAGGATGGCGACGGCGGCCCCGCCGAACACCGCGTGCCAGCCGGCGGCATCGGCCACCAGGCTGGCCACGGGCCGGGCCAGCATGATCCCCAGCAGTAAACCGCTGACCACCTTGCCGACAGTCTGGCCGCGGGTCTCCTCGCGCGACAGGTGGGCGGCGAAGGGCACCAGCACCTGGGCCGCCACCGAGCCGAGCCCGATGCCCAGCGCGGCGGCCAGGAACAGCCAGGCATTGCTGCTGAAGGCGGCCACAAGCAGCGCCGCGGCGGTCCCCAGGAGGGCGCAGAACACCAGCCGGCGGTTTTCCAGCAGGTCGCCGAGCGGCACGATGAACAGCAGGCCCAGGGCATAGCCGGCCTGGGTCAGGGTGACGACAAGGCCGGCCGCATGCAGCGACAGGCCGGTGGCAAGGCTGCTCGGACCGACCAGGGTCTGGGCGTAGTATAGGTTGGCGACGATCAGGCCGGCCGAGACGGCGAGCAGGCGCGTCAAGCCTGGAGAAATGTCGGCGGCGGGTGTGGCGGCGGGCGTGGTGGTGGGGCGCATGGTGTGGTCCTTGTCGAAAATGGATGTCGGGACCGATTCTATGGGGGCCGCCGGCCCCTATTGATGCGCGCTACGCAATAGTCCTTTTCACTCTGCGTGGAACTCGTCGGCGCGCGCGAACAGGCTCCAGGCCGCGATGAACAGCGCCGCGATCACCGGCCCGATCACGAAGCCGTTCAGGCCGAACAGCGCCATGCCGCCGAGCGTGGACAGCAGCACCAGGTAGTCCGGCAGCTTGGTGTCCTTGCCCACCAGGATGGGGCGCAGCAGGTTGTCGACCAATCCGATCACCAGCACGCCGTACAGGGCCAGCACCACCCCTTGGGTGACCGAGCCCGTGAACAGGAAATAGGCCGCCACCGGCCCCCAGATGATGGCGGCGCCGACCGCCGGCAGCAGCGACAGGAAGCTCATCACCACGCCCCACAGCACCGGCCCGGGGACGTCCAGGAACCAGAAGATCAGGCCGCCGAGCGTGCCTTGGGCGACCGCCACCAGCACGTTGCCCTTCACGGTGGCGCGGATCACGGTCACGAACTTGTCGAACAGGGGCTTCTTGTAGTGCGAGTCGAGCGGCACCGCGCGCTTGATGCGCGCCGCGATGGTGCGGCCGTCGCGGAACAGGAAGAACAGCAGGTACAGCATCACCGTCATGCCGACCAGGAAGTCAAGCGCATTGCGCCCGAAGCCAACCGCATAGCGCGCCGCCAGCTGGCTGGCCTGGGCGACCCCGGCGCTGAGCTTGTCCTGCACCGTCGACATGATGGTCGACTGGTAGCGCTCGAACAGGGAGGCGGCCCAGTCGGGCAGGCCCGCCACGACCCGGCGCAGCATGGCGTCGAAGTCGAGGCTGCCGGCGCTGACCATGTTGTACAGCGCGAGCGCCTGGTCGGCCAGTGCGGCGGCGATCAGGGTCAGGGGCAGGATCACCATCAGGACGATCAGTATCAGGGTGGCGAGGGCCGCGATGTTGGCGCGCCCCTTCAAGCGCGCCAGCAGGCGCTCGTACACGGGCGCGAACACGATCGCCAGCACGATGCCCCAGAAGACGGCGCCCGAAAACGGCAGCAGGATCCAGAAAAAGGCGAGGGTCACCGCGCCCAGCAGGAGCAGGAAGGAGTTTTGCGGCAGCGTGAATTGCGTCATCAGGAGCGCCCGAAGTTCAAGGATGTGTCGATGATACTCTATCAACATTGGAAAACATGATTCATATTGATAGTAGTCTATCAATACCGGATAATGCGCAGCTTTCCGACTTGCGCATTGCCTCATGCTGAAGATCCTGAGCTCGACCGTCCTGCTGGCCCTGGCCGCGGCGCCCACCTGGGCACAGACCACCCCTCCCGCCGCCGGCCAGCCCGCCGAGCCGGCGACGCCCGGTACCCAGCAGCTGCATGGGCGGGCCGACGAAAACGTGATGCGCCAGGCCGAGGATGCCTTCGGCACCAGCGTCGGCCGCGAGACCATCGGCCTGTACAACTCGTCCAGCGTGCGCGGCTTCTCGCCGGTCGCGGCGGGCAATGCGCGCATCGAGGGCCTGTACTTCGACCAGGTCTGGGGCCTCACGCCGCGCATCCGGCGCTCCACCAACATCCGGGTCGGCATCTCGGCCCAGGGCTATCCCTTCCCGGCGCCGACCGGCATCGTCGACTACAGCTTCCGCAAGCCGGGCGACCGGGCCAGGCTGGCGCTGGTCACGGGTGGCGACAGCTACGGTGGCGCCTATGTCGAGGCCGACGGCGAACTGCCGCTGGCGCGCAGCCTGAACCTGGGCATCGGCGCCGCCGTCGGCAGCAACGAATACCCCAACGGCACCGACTCGCGCTACCGCAATGCCGCGCTGAGCCTGCGCTGGCAGCCGGCCGCAAGCCTCGAGATCGTGCCCTTCTGGCACCGTGCGGAGACCTACGACGACGAAAAGGCGCCGAGCTTCCTGCCGGCCGGCAGCCACCTGCCGCCGCGCGTCGAGCGCCGCCGTTTCAACGGCCCGGAGTGGGCCGACTTTCGCACCACCGCGATGAACTACGGCGGCCTGGCCACGCTGCGCGCTAACGAGGACTGGACCGTCCGTGCCGGCGTGTTCCGCTCGCTGTACAACGACCACCGCGCCTTCACCCACCTGCTCACCGGCGTGACGCTTGGCGGCAGCGCGAACCGGCGCCTGATCGTCGATCCGCCGGCGGAGAATGCCTCCACCAGCGGCGAACTGCGCCTCACGCGCGTCGTCGTCGAAGGCCCGCGCCTGCACAATCTGCACTTCAGCGTGCGCGGGCGCGACCGCCAGCGCCGCTACGACGGCTCGCAGGCCTTCGACCTGGGGCGCACCACGATCGATGCGCCTTACACCGCGCCCGAGCCGGCCTTCGTGTTCGGCGAGCAGACCCGCGACCGCACCCGCCAGTGGACTGGCGGCTTCGCCTACGACGGACGCTGGCGCAACCTGGGCGAGATCGGCTTCAGCCTGCAGAAGACCGACTACCGCAAGCGCCTGCAAAAGCCGGGCCTGCCGCTCGCCGCCGCCGAGGACAAGCCCTGGCTGTACAACCTGACGGCCGCCGGCCATATCAGCCCCAGGCTGGTGGCCTTCGGCAGCTTTACCCGCGGACTGGAAGAGAGCGGAGTGGCGCCCAGCAATGCGCTCAACCGCAACGAGCTGCTGCCGGCGATCCGCACCACCCAGGGCGACCTCGGCCTGCGCTATGCCTTGAGCCCGGAAATGAAGCTGGTCGCCACCCTGTTCGACCTGCGCAAGCCCTACTTCAACTTCGACGCCGGCAACCGCTACGCCCAGCTGGGCGACGTGCAGAATCGGGGACTAGAACTGTCGCTGGCGGGCGCCTTGAGCCCACGCCTGAACGTCGTCGCCGGCGCGGTCCTGTCGCGCCCGCGCGCGACCGGCGAGGGTGTGCGCCTGGGGCGGGTCGGCGAGCGTCCGGTCGGCATGAGCCGGCGCAGCGCCGAATTCAACCTGGACTGGCGCACTCCGTGGCTGGAAGGGCTGTCGCTGGACATGACGGCCTCGCACAGCGGCGCCATCACCGCCACCGTCGACAACCGGGTCGCCATCCCCGAGCGCACCCTGGTGGCGCTGAGCGGCCGCTACCGCTTCAAGCTGGGCGAGCAGCCGGCTTCGCTGCGGGTGGCGGTGAACAACGTGTTCGATACCTATGGCTGGGAACTGCGCGGCGCCGGCGCGTATGACGTCATCAACGGGCGCCTGGTGTCGGCCTACCTGTCGGTGGATCTGTAAACGTAGGGTGGACGGCTATGCTGTCCACCTTAGGTTTCTTACTCTGGCAAGGGTCTGATCAGGGAATCTTGATCCGGATCGGCATCGGCACCGGCGCCCGGCGATCCGGCATCGGCGCGCGGTCCGGCGGCGTGAGGCCGGTGACCAGGTCGGCCACGCGCACCGTCTGTCCGGTCTCGAAGCACTTGTTGGCCGCGATGCCGACCAGGGCCGACCAGGCGCCGGCGCGCTCGTCCGAGGCGCGCTTGTACTTGTCCGGCGGTCCTTCGCCGAAGATCTCGGTGAGCATGACGTCGTCGCCGCCGCCATGGCTGCCCTTGCCGATGATCGGCTCGATGTCGCGCGGCTGGCCGCGCATCGGGATCACGCGGATCGACACGTTCTCGCTGCCGCTCTGCACCTTGGCGGCGCCGGCCGCGCCGCCCGATTCGACGATGCGATGTTCGATACGGCCCTTGGTGCCGTTGAAGGCGATGTGGTAGCCCTCCCAGGCGTCATAGGCCGACAGCGCGTAGTTCAGGTGCGCGCCGTTGTCGTAGCGGACCATCACGTTCATGGTGTCTTCGATGTCGATGCTCGGGCGCCACACGCACCCGTCGCGGTAGTAGCCGTCGTAGCGTTCGTTGTCGAGGTAGAGGGCTTTCAGCCCGGGATCTGACGCCAGGTCGAAGTAGAAGTTGCACTTCTGCTTTTCCGGGCAGGTGAGGCAGCGCTCGTGCGGACCAGACAGCCCCATGCGGCGCGCGGTTTCCGGGGTGTAGAACTGGCGCGAACCGAAGGCGTGCACGGTCTCCGGCTGGGCGCCCAGCCACCAGTTGACCAGGTCGAAGTGGTGGGTCGACTTGTGCACCATCAATCCGCCCGAATTGGCCTTGTTGGCGTGCCAGCGGCGGAAGTAATCGGCGCCGTGGACGGTGTTGAGCAGCCAGGTGAAGTCGACCGAGATGACGTCGCCGATCTCGCCCGACATCAAGAGCTCCTTGATCTGGGTGCGCGGCGGGGAATAGCGGTAGTTGAAGGTGACACGGACCTGGCGGCCGGTGCGCTTGACGGCATCGATGATGCGCTGTGCCTTTTCGGCGGTGGTCGTCATCGGCTTTTCGGTGATGACGTCGCAGCCGGCTTCGAGGGCGCGCACGATGTAGTCGTCGTGGGTGGCGTCGGGCGTGGTGACGATGACGAACTGCGGTTTGGTTTCGCGGATCATGCGGTCGAAGTCCGCCGCGGCGTAGCCGCGCGGCTGGCTGGCGCCGGTCTCGGTGACGAGCTTCACGGCGCGCGCCAGGCGGCCGGCATTCTTGTCGCAGATGGCCACGACTTCGGAGGCAGCGCGGAACTTGCCCGTCATCGCATTGGTGAACATGCGCGCACGCGAACCCACGCCCACGACCGCATAGCGCTTGCGCGCGGTCGCCGCGAAGGCGCCGCCGCTAGCCAGCACCAGGCCAGCCGCCCCGGCGCCCTTCAGTACGGTGCGGCGATCGATTCCCCCGACATTCTTTTCATTCATGTTTCGTCTCCAGTCTTGTTGTGGCGCCACCGGCGTTCACAGCCGCAGGCTCGGCATATGGTGGCCTGAAGTAGGGGAATTGGCAAGACCACTTTCATAGGTGGTTGGACTAAATCACGCATCTGGTCGAACAATTTGAGCGGGAAAACCGACGTTCCAATGGAAATTCGTTAGATAATTGCAACAAATTATTGTCAACTCAACATTATTTGCAAGCTGATCAGTATACGCCGTAAATATTTGTTGCAACAAAGTGGCCTGACCAATTTATAATCCGGTCATATCACTTCTTGTAAAACCTGCAAAGACAGCGTCAGGATTTGACGGCAGCCCTGTGGACTTCGCTCCAAGTGGCCTGGCCAATCAGTAGTGTGGTCATATCAATCTTAAGAAAAAAGATAGGAGACGTGAATGAACCCGACCTTTGTTCCCACCCCACGCCGAGCCCAACTGGCAAGCGCAGTTAGCCTGGCGCTGTTCCAGCTGGCGGCCCACGCGCAGGCTCAGAACACCGAAGCCCCGTCGTCAACGCCAGCCGTGCAGGCGGTGGTGGTGACCGGCTCGCTGATCCGCCGTGTCGACGACGAGGGCACGAATCCCGTCACCACCGTCAAGGCCCAGGAACTGGAAGCCCGCGGCCATACCGAACTCAAGGACTTCGTGCTGGAGCAGCCGCAATCGCTGTCGCTCGGCACCAACTCCGGCGCGGCCGGTCCGGTGACCAACCTGCGCGGCCTTGGCCCGATGCGCACCCTGACCCTGCTGAACGGCCGCCGCCTGGCGAACGAGCCGTTGCAGGACCAGTACGTTTCCGTCAACGTGATCCCGCGCATGGCGCTGGAGCGCGTCGAGACCCTGAACGGCGGTGGCGCCTCGATCTACGGCGCCGACGCCATCGGCGGCGTCCAGAACTACTGGACCAAGCGCGGCTACCAGGGCGGCGCGGTCAAGGCCGAATACGCCCGTCCCGAACTGAGCGGCGGCGGCCGTACCAAGAGCATCAGCGGCATCTTCGGCTGGGGCGACCTGGGCGAGGAAGGCTGGAACGCCTACATCGCCATCGACCACCAGAAGAAGGATGCGCTGTTCCAGGGCGACCGTCCGGAACAGCATGACCCGGCCGTGCTGCGCAGCCTGGGCCTGGGCATCACGCCGGACGCGCGCAACCCGAACCCGCTGGCCAACTTCGGCTTCGCCCGCAACGCCAACTCGAACTACAACCCGAATTTCGCCACCGGCTGCGATTCGCCATGGTCGCTGCAGACCCTCGGCAACAACAGCCTGGCGACCCCGCCGGTCTACGCGCCGGGCTGTATCCGCAATCCGCTGTTCTGGAACGCCGTGACCGACGGCAGCGAAATCACCACCGTCGCTGGCCGCGTCAGCTGGAACCTGGCGGGCGGCCACAAGCTCGACCTCGACGTGCTGCATTCCGCGTTCACCGTGCAGAAGTTCCGCGGCATGCAGGTGCCGAACGCGACCCAGCCGTTCACCACTTACTCGATGCCGGCCACCAGCCGCTTCTACCCGGGCAAGGGCATCACGCCGCTGCCGCAGGTGGTGGGCAGCAACACCGGCGCCAACACCCCGGCCATGTTCATCGACCCGGCCAAGACCCCGGGCACGGCAACGCCGCTGAACATGAACAACCGCACCATCTACTTCCAGTGGGGCCCGGGCGAACTCGGACCGGCCTACCGCAACGACGAGCAGGGCAACGACCGCGTCGTGCTGTCGCTCGAAGGCGACGTGATGGGCTGGGACTACCGTCTCGGCGCGAACTATGGCCGTTCCAAGCGCGACACCCGCGTGGGCGAAGGCTACATCCTGTACAGCAAGGCGCAGGCCGGCTTCGACCAGGGCATCCTGAATCCGTTCGGCCCGCAGGACGCCGCCGGACTGGCCTACCTGCGCAGCATCCAGGCCGAGGACTACACCTATCGCCTGAACAAGGCCTTCAACAAGAGCATCGACGCCACCGTCACCCGTCCGGTCTGGACGCTCGGCGGCGGCGACATGGTGCTGGCGGTGTCGGGTGAACTGCGCGAAGACTCGGCGCGCACCCACAACGCGCCGCTCGACTTCGTGTACAAGCGTGCCGACGGCAGCTACAACATCGACGCTTCCGGCAACGTGGTGCAATCCGATCTGGTGGGTGAGACCCCGCAGGGCGTGGCCAAGAAGCTCAAGCGCAAGATCTCTTCGCTGATGTTCGAGGTCGATGCACCGATCACCAAGACCTGGCTGGTCAACGGTTCGGTCCGCGCCGACCGCTACGACGACCTGGACCAGACCACGGTGAACCCGGCGCTGGCGACCCGCTGGGCGCCGATGCAGGAAATGGTGCTGCGCGCCTCGGTCTCGAGCGGCTTCCGCGCGCCGTCGATCATGGACATCCAGAACCCGACCCCGGAAGTGCGCAGCCAGCTGATGGACGATCCGGTCCTGTGCCGCAGCACCCGTCCGCTGGAGCCGGGCACCGGCACCCCGTCGGCAGGTTATACCGCCGACCAGGTCTGCAACGTCCTGACCAACTACTGGACCAAGTCGCCCAACAACAGCCACCTGAAGCCGGAGAAGTCGCGCGGCTTCAACATCGGCATCGGCCTGGAGCCGATCAAGAACCTGTCGCTGACGGTCGACTACTGGGGCCTGAAGCTGCGTGACGTGCTGGGCGCGGTCTCGATCGCCGAGATCCAGCAGAACCCGGCCAAGTACGAGAGCGTCATCAACCGCCGCGCCGATGGCACCATCGACTACATCATCGCCAGCCAGGCCAACCGTGGCCAGACCCGCATCCGCGGCGCCGACTTCTCGGGCAGCTACCGCTTCCCGAAGACCAGCTTCGGCACCTTCGATGCGAAACTCGATGCGACCTGGTACCACAAGTACGAGTTCCAGAGCGAGGCGGGCGGCGCATGGAACAGCAACGTCGGCATCATCACCAACGACGGCCGCTTCGGCAGCGCCGGTCCGAACTCGGGCCTGGCCGGCATGCCGCAGGTGAACCCGCGCTGGAAGTACACCGCGGCGGTAACCTACAGCACCGGCCCGTGGCGCGCCACCCTGTCGCAGCGTTTCAACACCGCGCTGACCGACCTGACTCCGCGTGCGGGATCGAACCTGACCGAAGTGGAATCGTATAGCCAGTTCAACCTGAACGTGCGCTATACCGGCATCAAGAACACCACCGTGTCGCTGGGCGTGAACAACATCACGGAAGAGTGGCCACCGCTGACCGCCAACACGATCTACAGCGGCGGTTACCTGACCAGCCTGGCGGACATGATGGGCCGTGTCTACCGCATGTCGGTCGAGTACAAGTTCTAAGCCGACAGCTTGGAGTCGCGCAGGCGCCATGCCTGCGCATCGGCGGCACGGGCGGGAAGATCCACGCCCGTGCCGCCTTGTTTTTGTGGACAACACCATCATGCGACGATCTGCAACCACGCTGGGCGCCCTGTGCCTGGCGCTTCCCGCGATCTGCCAGCCGGCGATCCTTTCGCACATGACGCCGGCCCAGCCCCTGAGCGAGGCGCGCATCGGCGCGCTGCCCGAGGCGCAGCGCGCCGAATGGACGGCCTACCTCACGCGCTCGCGTGCGCTGATGGAGGCGGACAAGGCTGCGCTGCGCGCGGAACGCGCCGGATTGTCGGCCACGCCGGAACGCCCGCACGCCGATGCGCCGGAAGGCGGCATGTTACTGCGCAGACCGGCTGCGTGGTATGGCGGGCCTGAAGCCTTGCGGGTGGCGGACAACATCCTCAGTTTCCAGACGCCTGCCGGCGGATGGGGCAAGAACGTCGACCGTGGCGGGGCGCCGCGCCGCCCAGGCGAGCACTGGGTGCCTGGAGAAGAGCGGCAAGGCAGGACGAACTGGACCTACGTCGGCACCATCGACAACGGCGCCACCACCAACGAGTTGCGCTTCCTGGCGCGGGTCCAGGCGCAGCTGCCGGGAACGAGGGGCGGGCCCTATCGCGCCGGCTTCCTCAAGGGCCTGCGTTATCTCCTGAGTTCCCAGTATCCCAATGGCGGCTTCCCGCAGATCTATCCGCTGCAGGGCGGCTACCACGATGCGGTCACCCTGAACGACGACGCCATGGCGCGGGTCGTGAACCTGTTGATGGACGTCGGAGAAGGGCGGAGCGACTTTGCGTTCGTGCCGGCCACGCAGGTCGAAGAAGCAAAGTCTGCAGTCCAGCGCGCCGTCAGGATGTTTGTCGCGACCCAGCAGACGCAAGGCGGAAGGAAGACCGGCTGGGGTCAGCAGTTCGATGCCCTGACGCTGGAGCTTGCCGGAGCGCGTAATTTCGAACCGGCCGCCCTGGCCACGCCCGAAACCACGAGCGTGCTCCTGCTGATGATGCGCCTTTCTGACCCGCCGGGCGAAGTGCAGGAAGCGGTACATGGTGGCGTAGCCTGGCTGCGCTCGGTGGCGCTGCGCGATGTCGCCTGGAAGTCGACCACGCCCGAGCGTGGAAGAATGCTGCTGCCTGCGCCGGGAGCGGGGGAGATCTGGGCGCGCTACTACGATGCGCGTAGCATGAAGCCCGTGTTCGGCGACCGCGACCGCAGCGTCCACGACGACGTCAACGAACTGCACATCGAGCGCCGCAACGGTTATGCATGGTTCGGGACGGTTCCATCCCGGGCGATCGAGCGTTACGCCGCCTGGTCCGTGCAGTATCCGGGAGGTGCCGAATGAAGACGAACCGACGCCGCCTGCTTGCCTTGCTCGCCATGTCCCTGCCGCTGTCCGCCTGCGCGCTGCCGCCTTCGAGGAGCGCCGCCCCTGCACCGAAACCCCGTGTCATCGTCTCCACCGACATCGGCGGCACCGACTACGACGACTTCCAGTCGCTGGTCCACCTGCTGCTGTACGCCGACATGATCGAGCTGGAAGGCATGCTGGCTTCGCCATGGGGCGAGGGACGCGACCGCAAGCGCCATCTGCTCGCCATCATCGATGCCTACGAGAAGGACTATCCGAACCTGAAGACCTGGTCGGCGGATTATCCGAGCCCGGCCACCCTGCGCAGCATCTCGAAGCAGGGCGGCCTGGACCTGGCGCCGCCGCCCGGCTGGGGCCAGCCGACCGAAGGGTCGAACTGGATCGTCGAGCGCGCTCGCCTGCCGGACCCGCGCCCGCTCTGGGTCCTGCTGTGGGGCGGCTTCGAAGACCTGGCCCAGGCACTGCACGATGCGCCGGACATCAAGCCCAGGCTGCGCGTGTACATGACCGGCGGTCCGAACAAGAAGTGGTCGAACGCGTCCTACGACTACCTGGCGCGCGAACACCCCGATCTCTGGATCATCGAGAACAATTCGACCTACCGCGGCTGGTTCAGCGGCGGCGACCAGCAGGGCGACCTGGATAACCGCGCCTTCGTGGAACGCCACGTCAAGGGCGTGGGCGCGCTGGGCGACTACTTCGCCGGCATCGCGCCGCTGGTCAAGATGGGCGACACGCCCTCGCTGACCTATGTGATGGGCGCGAATCCGGAGGATCCGACCGCCGGGGGCTGGGGCGGCAGCTTCGTGCGGGCCTGGGAGCGCCCGCGCGTCGTCTTCGATGCGCCGCCGAGCACGCGGGACGTGGTCGAGACCTTCGCCATCATGGAGCTGAACTACCGTCCCGCGGGCAAGGCACCGGCCGGCGCCCGGGCCAGCCTTCAGGTGGACAAGCAGGAATTCCCGGGCTTCCCGCAGCCGGACGGTTCCTGGCGCTTCCTGTTCTCGCCCAAGGAAGACAAGACCTGGAGCTACCGGATCGCCAGCAAGCATCCGGGACTGGACGGGCAGGCGGGCGGCTTCACCTCGCGCATGGCGGCGCCGGAACTGGCGCGCCGGCCGTCCAGCAGGTATCCGAAATGGTGGACCGACGACCCCGATCCGCGGCTGGCGGAAGGCATGCACCAGGGTGCGAAGACGGTCAGCCGCTGGCGCGCAGCTTTCTTGCGCGATTTCGCTGCACGCCTGCGCCGAGCGCAGGCGCCTAGACAGTCACCCTGAAGCCGGAGTAGGGTGCCTCACAAGGGCAAGGCCGTCTCGTACTTCACCTCGCGCAGCGCGACGCTCGTGTTCAGCTGCGACACGCCCGGCAGCTTGAGCAGCACGTTGTGCAGCAGGTCGTGGTAGGCATCCATGTTGGCGACCATGAGCTTGACGATGTAGTCCGAGGTCCCCGTCATTTCGTAGCACTCCATCACTTCGCGGCAGGCCCGCATCTGCGCCTCGAAGGCCTCGACCACGCCGGCCTCGTGCCGCGTCAGGGACACGTGCAGCATGCACACCAGGCCGAGGTCGAGCTTGCGGCGGTCGAGGAGCGCGGCGTAGCGGCGGATGTAGCCGTGCTCTTCGAGTTCCTTCTGGCGCCGCCAGCAGGGCGAGGCCGACATGCCGACCCGTTCGGCCAGTTCGTTGACGGACAGGCGGCCGTCCTGCTGCAGCTCGCGCAGGATGCGCATTGACGCTGCGTCAAGGTAGGATTTTTCCATTGGATGTCAATTATAGAAATAATTTACCTATTCTGCACCAAAGCCCGGTAAGTTAGAAAACTTAATTCCCCGGCATTGACTATCATCTTTCACTATGAACAAGCCCTGCAGGGCTGGCACAGTGGAGACAATAGATGGGATCGATGCACGAGGAAGTCGGCGGGGCGGCGCTGGCCGACCCTGCCTACCGGCTGGACGACAACCTGAAGCGTGAGCAGGGCCGCGTGTTCCTGACCGGCACCCAGGCCCTGATCCGGCTGCCGCTCATGCAAAAGGCCCTGGACGAGCGCGCCGGCCTGAACACCGGCGGCTTCATCTCGGGCTACCGCGGCTCGCCGCTGGGCGCGGTCGACCAGGAAGCCTGGCGCGCCTCCAGGATCCTGCAGCAGAACGCCATCGAATTCCTCGCCGCCATCAACGAGGAACTCGGCGCCACCGCCGTATTGGGCTCGCAGCAGGTCGGGGGCGACCCGAACCGCACCGTGGATGGCGTGTTCGCCATGTGGTACGGCAAGGGCCCGGGCGTGGACCGCGCCGGCGACGCGCTCAAGCACGGCAATGCGTATGGCTCCTCGCCCCTGGGCGGCGTGCTGGTGATCGCCGGCGACGATCACGGCTGCGTGTCCTCGTCGATGCCGCACCAGAGCGACCATGCCTTCATGGCCTGGGGCATGCCGGTCCTGAATCCGGCGAATATCGAGGAATACCTGGAGTTCGGCCTGTACGGCTGGGCGCTGTCGCGCTTTTCCGGCGCCTGGGTCGGCTTCAAGGCGATCTCCGAGACCGTGGAAGGCGGCGCGGTCGTCGAACTGCCCGCGCCCCCCGGTTTCAGGACGCCGGAAAACTACGTGCCGCCCGCGGATGGCCTGCACTACCGCTGGCCCGACCTGCCCAGCCTGGCGATCGAACAGCGCGTGGCCGACAAGCTGCAGGCCGTGCACGCCTTCGCGGCCGTGAACTCGATCGACAAGCTGGTGGTCGCCGCACCAGAAGCGAAGCTGGGTATCATCGCGGCCGGCAAGGCCTACCTCGACCTGCTGGAAGCCTTTGCCCGCCTGGGCCTCGGCCTCGACCAGCTCGAAGGACTCGGCCTGCGCCTGTACAAGCCGGGCCTGACCTTCCCGCTGGAGCGCACCCGCCTGCATGCGTTTGCCCATGGCCTGCAGGAAGTGCTTGTGGTGGAAGAGAAGGGCGACGTCATCGAAGGCCAGCTCAAGAGCCTGCTGTACAACCTGGCGCCGGAGCAGCGTCCGCAGGTGCTCGGCAAGACAGATACTGCCGGCCAGCCGCTGCTCTCGCAGCTGGGCGAGCTGCGCCCTTCGCGCATCGCGCCGACCCTGGTGCGCTGGCTGGGGCCGAAGCTGCCCGCCTTGCGCCTCGAAGAGTTCCTGCCGCAGTTCTGCCGCGCCGAGGTGCTGTCCAACGGCGCCGACGCGATCAAGCGCACCCCTTACTTCTGCTCGGGCTGCCCGCACAATACCTCGACCCGGGTGCCCGAAGGCAGCCGCGCGCTGGCCGGCATCGGCTGCCACTTCATGGCCAGCTGGATGAAGCGCGATACCTTCACGCTGACCCAGATGGGCGGCGAGGGCGTGCCCTGGGTCGCGGCCTCGCGCTTCTCGCGCGAGAAGCACGTGTTCCAGAACCTGGGCGACGGCACCTATTACCATTCGGGCTCGCTGGCGATCCGCCAGGCGGTGGCGGCGCGCGCCAACATCACCTACAAGATCCTGTACAACGACGCGGTGGCCATGACCGGCGGCCAGCCGGTTGACGGCAAGCTCTCCGTCCCGCAGATCCTGCAGCAGGTGCTCAGCGAAGGCGCGGTGGAGGCGGTGGTCGTCACCGACCAGCCGGAGAACTACGGGGGCGTCACCCTGCCGGCCGGGGTGGCGGTGCACCACCGCGACGAACTGGACGCCATCCAGCGCCGGCTGCGCGACACGCCCGGGGTCACGGTGCTGGTCTACGACCAGACCTGCGCCGCCGAGAAGCGCCGCCGCCGCAAGAAGAACAAGCCGGACAACATCGTCTTCCCCGACCCGCCGCGCCGCATGGTGATCAACCCGGCGGTGTGCGAAGGCTGCGGCGACTGCGGCGTGCAGTCGAACTGCCTGTCGATCCTGCCGCTCGAGACCCCGCTGGGCCGCAAGCGGAGAATCGACCAGGCTTCCTGCAACAAGGACTATTCGTGCGCGGAAGGCTTCTGCCCGAGCTTCGTGTCCGTCATCGGCGGCCAGCTCAAGAAGCCGGCCACCGCCGCGCTCGAACTGCGCCAGCTGGAAAGCATGCTGGCCGCCTATCCGCTGCCCGCCAGCTACTCCTTCGACAAGCCCTTCGAGATGCTGGTGGCGGGCGTCGGCGGCACCGGCGTGGTCACGGTCGGCGCCCTGATCACGATGGCCGCCCACCTGGAAGGCAAGGGCGCCTCGACCCTGGACTTCATGGGCTTCGCGCAGAAGGGCGGGGCGGTGATGTCGCACGTGCGGCTGGCCCCGTCGCCGCGCTTGCTGCACCAGGTCCGCATCGACCTGCAGCAGGCCGACGCCCTGCTGGCCTGCGACCTGGTGGTGGCGGCGATGCCGGACGCGCTGGCCGTGATGCGGCGCGGGCATACCCGCGTGGTCGCCAACGAGAACGAGACCCCGACCGCCGAGTTCACGCGCGATCCCGACGCCGACATCCGCAAGGACGAGCTGCTGGCCAAGATCCAGGACGCCGGCGGCCCGACGCTACGCCTGAACGCCCAGCAGCTCGCCAGCAGCGTGCTGGGCGACCCGATCGGCGCCAACATCCTCATGATGGGCGTGGCCTGGCAGCTGGGACTGGTGCCGGTCGGCCTGGAGGCATTGAACCGCGCGATCGAACTGAACGGCGTGGCCGTCGAGATGAACAAGAAGGCCTTCATGCTGGGCCGCCTGGTGGCCGCCGACGAAAAGGCCGCCGCACGCCTGGCGCAGCCGGCCAAGGTGGTGCAGTTCACGCCGCCAAGCTCGCTCGAGGAACTGGTGGCGTTGCGCGCCGACTGGCTGACGCAGTACCAGAACGCTGCCTACGCCCAGCAGTACCGCGCCGCCGTGGCGAAGGTTGAAGCGCGCGAAGTCGAGATCGAGGGTCCGGCGTCGAAGCGTGCAGTGGCCAAGGCGGTCGCCCGATCGCTGTTCAAGGTGATGGCTTACAAGGACGAATACGAAGTGGCGCGCCTGCACACGCAGACCGGCTTCCTGGAAGGCTTGAAGGAGCAGTTCGAGGGCGACTTCCGGGTCGAGTACCACCTGGCGCCGCCGCTGCTGGCCAGGAAGAAGCCGGGCACGGACATCCCTGCCAAGATGCGCTTCGGCCCGTGGATGCGCTCGGCCTTCCGCATGCTGGCGCCGCTGAAGGTCTTGCGCGGCACCGCCTTCGACGTCTTCGGCTATACCCACGAGCGCCGCGCCGAGCGCCGGCTGCGCAGCGACTATTTTGCGCTGGTCGACATGCTGGCCACGGAGCTGACGCTGGAAAACCGTGCGGCGGCGCTCAAGCTGGCCCAGGTGGCGGAGTCGATCCGCGGCTATGGACACGTCAAGGCGGCTAACCTGGAGGGCGCCAGGGCGGAGACGGCCCGCCTGCTGCAGGCCTTCAAGAAGCACATGAAGGAGCAGATGAAGGAAGTTGCGCTGGTGCGCATGGATCGTTGAAATCGCGCAAGTTCGCGCGCGCATGCCTGGTGGAGGATGATGCTGTCAGGCAAAACTCGCGAACTCGGTTATAATGCACCGCAACATAACCCCAAATCGCCGGCACCTGCCGGCGATTTGCATTTACGGCAGCGTTTTTTCATTTTTATCATTGCCATCTTGCGAATACGATCATGGGCCACGACATCAAGACCTTCAAGGAAGCCCTCGCGCTACTAGTGCGCGTCTGGCGCGAAGCCGCCAGCTTTTTTCTCAGCATCGAACTCTGGCTGATGGTGCTGGTCGCCGCCGCCACCGTCGGCGGCGCCTGGCTGGCGGTGCTGGGGGACGCCTGGAGCCTGCTGGCATTCGCTTTCGCCTTCGGCTACATTGCCACCCGCACGGTCCTGCACCTGAAGCGCATCCTGAACTGGCCGTTCATCTGAGTCCGGGAGTCGGCTGAAGCTGAGCCCCTTCGGTGAAAATGCATTCGTACAAATGCATTTATAATGGGCGCTCGATCCTATCGTGCCCGCCATGTCACCCGACCCTTCTTCTCACGACGTCCGCTCCGCATTCCAGCGTGAGTTCGTTTCTCCTAATCTCTGGCGCACGCGTATCGTCGTGGTCAGCATGGCGGCCCTGGCGGGACTGGTCGTCGTGGCCTTCACCTGGCTGGCAGAAGGGGCATTCGGATTGTTCCGTGACCTGGCAGCAAACGGGTGGTGGGCACCGCTGCTGTGGACACCGCTGTGCTGTGCTGCGATCGTCTGGGTCACGCGGCGCTACGCACGCGGCGCGGCCGGCTCCGGCATCCCGCAAGTCATGGCGGCGCTGGACCCCGCGCTGTCGGGCGGGCGCCGCCCCCTGCTGGTCTCCTTGCGGCTGAGCATTGCGAAAATCGCACTGACCTCGGCCGGCCTGCTGGGCGGCATGTCGCTCGGGCGCGAGGGACCATCGGTCCAGATTGCTGCCGGCGTGATGCTGGGGGCGCGCCGCTGGCTGCCGCGCGGCAGTGGCGTCAGCGCCCACTCCCTGCTGGTGGCGGGGGGCGCCGCCGGGATCGCGGCCGCCTTCAACACCCCGCTGGCGGGGATCATGTTCGCCATCGAGGAATTGTCGCGTGCGCCGGAACAGCGCAACAGCGGCCTGATCGTGGCCGGCATTGTGCTGGCCGGCCTGATCGCGGTATCCGTGTACGGCAACGGCACCCATTTCGGGGTCATCCACCCCGGCCCGATCGGCCTGTCCCTGCTGGGGCCGGGCCTGCTCGCGGCCCTGGCCAGCGGTTGCGCGGGCGGACTGTTTGCGCGCCTGCTGCTGACTTCCTTGCGCGGCGCGTCGCCCGACTGGCCGACGCGTCTGCGGGCGCGCCATCCGGTCTGGTTCGCAGCCGGCTGCGGCTTGCTGGTGGCGGCCATCGGCGCCATCAGCGGCGGGGCCACCTATGGTAGCGGCAACGAGACCACCCGCGCCTTGCTCGAGAATGAAGCCAGCCTGCCGCCGGTATTCGTGCTGCTCAAGTTCATCGCGACCTGGCTGACGGCATGGTCCGGCGTGCCGGCCGGGATATTCGCGCCTTCCCTGTCGATCGGCGCCGCGCTCGGGCACGACATCGCGCTGCTGACAGGCTACCCGCATGGGGCGGCCCTGATCGCGCTTGGCATGGTCGGCTTCCTGGCCGCTGCCACCCAGGCGCCCCTGACTGCCTTCATCATCGTCATGGAAATGGTCGACGGCCATAGCATGGTGCTGAGCCTGATGGCTTGCGCGGTGGTGGCCAGCACCGTGTCGCGGGTCTGGAGCCCGCCCTTGTACGGAGCGCTGGCCGCGATCCAGTTGCCGCCGCGGCCGCCGCGCTGACAGTCCGGCGCCGCGCAGATCCGCTTCAGTCCTGTCCTTCGTAGCCGTCGAGCGGGCTGCGCGTGGCTTGCTCAGTGCGCACAGCCGGCCGATCAGGTGGGCGACTGCACCCAGCGCTCGGGCTCATCCAGGCTACGCTGGTCGACCCGGACCGGCCAGCGGTCCTCGCCCTCGTTGGGGCTGCGTTGGCCCCAAATGTCGGCAATGCAGTCCCTCGATTGCATGCGGCTTCTCTTGGTATGCAGGTTGGAAACGAGCGCCCCGTGATTGAGAGGCATTAGCAATGAACGCCGGTAACGTGTGCCGGCTGCGACGCCAGGCGCGTAATCTGTTTGTGCAAATGTATCGAATCACGGCGCAGGCCGGCACACTGCTGCCGAGGTCTCGCGTTGCCAGCTTTTCTCATGGAGGACATATGGCTCACGAACGATTTCAAGAGTGCATCGATGCCTGCGACGCCTGCGCGACCGCATGCGACCAATGCGCAAGCGCCTGCCTGGGCGAGGACGATGTCAAGATGATGGCGCGTTGCATTGCACTGGACATGGACTGCGCCCAGATCTGCCGGCTCGCTTCCGGCTTCATGGCGCGCGGCAGCGAATTCGCCGCAGCCCTGTGCCGCCAGTGCGCTGACGTGTGCGCTGCCTGCGCCGACGAGTGCGCAAAGCACCAGATGGAGCATTGCCAGCAATGCGCCGCTGCGTGCCGCCGCTGCGCGGACGCCTGCCATGCGATGGCTTCCGCGTGAACGGGCGCGCAAGCTGCTGCGCTACGGCGGCCGCTCTACGGGAAAACCGCGCTTCTCATAGCCGCGCCTGGCGCCGGTGCCTGCCGAAGAAGTCGAGCATCATGCGGCTTGCATCCGGTCCTGCCTCTGCATTGAACTTCAGGGCCGGATCGCCGCCGCTCCAGGCGTGACCCAGGCCGGCGATGCGGACCACGCGCAGCAGCAGCTTGGAACCGGCCAGGTGGTCGTGGATTTCATGGGCATTGCGGCGGCCGCCCCGTCCCGCAGGTTTCTGCGCGATCCGTGTCGCCGGACCTGCCGGCAAACCGTTCAACTGGAGCCACTGGCGCGCCAGCTCGAACTGGTTGATCGGTCGCACCACCCGGTCTTCCTCGCCCTGGATCATCAGCGCCGGCATCGGCGGCATCGGCGCCTCCATGCCATCCGCGATACGGCGCTCCAGTACGGCGCGGATGGCCGCATCGGCCTGCAAGGGAGCGCCGTGGCGCATGACGTGCATGGCGCCGATCGGGCTGTGCCCGGCGCCGAAGACGGGACCGGAATGCAGGCCGACGGCGGCGAACAGCTCGGGATGGTTCAGGGCCAGCACGGCCGCCATGCCGGCGCCGGCGGACAGGCCGCAGGCATAGATGCGGCGGCGGTCGATCGGGTGCCGCGTGCACACCGCGTCGACCAGTGCGGCCAGCGCCATGGTGTCGCCGCCGCCCTGCTGGGTGTCGCGGTCATACCAGCGCCAGCAGCGCTGCCGCTGCGCCTGCCGTTCTTGCTGCGGGTAGAGCACGGCGAAGCCTTTTTCTTCCGCGAGGCGGTTCATGCGCGTGCCTTCTGCAAACTGGACGGCGCTCTGGTGGCAGCCGTGCAGCATCACGACCAATGGCCAGCCGTGCCGCGTCACGCTCTCGGGCACGTGGCGCGGCAGGTAGAGCCAGTAAGACATGGTTTGTGCGGACGCCTGTCCCGGCTGCGGCGGCAGGGGGAACTGTGCCTCCAGCCATCGGCCGGGCGCGCCGGCTTCAAGCGCACGATTCTCCCGCGGCGCGGGTCGGGAAGTGCTGCGTCTGGAAGCCGGCTTTTGCGGCGCCGGCGCGAACGCGCCCAGCAGCGTCGCGGCCAGCGATTGTTGCGCCTTGGCGGCGCGGCTCAGGCTGCGGAGCAGGCGCACCCCGGGGGCAAGTTTGACCATATTGCATCTGTAAGCTATGTTGCAGTGCAATATAACCGTCTCGGGGCGCGCGCTCCGTGCGCTGGCGTACGCGCAGGCTGGATCAGGGCGCGGCGAGGAAAGCCTTTACCTCGCCCTGGAAACGCTGCGGCTGGTCCCACATGATGAAGTGGGCGCTGTCCGGAATGCGTTTCAGGGTCAGGTTCTTCACCGGCGCATAGGCGCTCTTGTAGGCGAAGTCGAACTGCTCGGCCGGGATCGGCACGGTCTTCGGCTGCACGTAGAGCACGGTGACCGGCTTGGTAATCTTGTCCAGCTCCGGGATCAGGTTGGTCACGATCAGCTCGCGGTAGGCGCGGCTGCTGACGTCCAGGTCGCTGGCGGCCGAGTCGGAGATGGCGCCGGCGCGCATGGACTCGGTGTTGACCATGCCGACGATGGTGTCGCTGGTGTTCCTGGCGCGCTGCTCGGGGCTGGCGTTGCGGATGCTCGCCATCACCGCGTTCGCGACCGCCTCGACCTGCTCGGGCGGCGCGCCTGGACCGGCGAAGAAGTTGCCCAGGTAAGGGTACATGTCCACCACCATCAGGCGCGACAGCGCTTCCGGATGGCGCGCCGCCAGCATCATGCCCATGGTGCCGCCCATCGAATGCCCGATCACGGCCGGCTGCTTCAGGCCGGCCTCCTTGATGTAGCGCGCGATCTCGTCGGCCACCGGCGCCGCCACCTTGCCTTCGGTGTTGCCGCCCGCCGGCTGGCCGGCGAAGCCCGACACCTGCACCAGGTGGTAGCGGTAGCCCTTTACCGCGGCCACGGTCGAGGCCCAGGCGCGCGGCGAGGAGTTCAGACCGGGGATCAGGACCACGTCGGGGCCCGAACCCTCGGTGCGCACCGTGATGCGCGTCGATTCGAAGGGCGCGGCCAGGGCGCTGGCGAGCGGCAGGAAGGCGGCGAAGGCTGCCGCGGCCAGCAGGCTGCGGCGTGAAAGCGAGGTGCGACGCATGAGGATCCCCTTGTTGTTTTTAAATATTGGGAATCATCATAGCAGTACCCGCCAGGCATGGCGGGCCCCTGCGGCACATTATCTGAGTCGCATGAATCAGCCGTACTTCACCGAGCAGCCGTAGGGCTTGGTGACGGCCTGGCTCAGGGGCTTGCCGGCCAGGGATTCGTCGATCGCCTGCACCATGTAGTTGGTCGAGCTCTTGATGTCGGCCGGATTGGCGCTCGGCTTGCTGTCGATCGCGCCGGCGTACACCAGCTTGCCGCTCGGGTCGATCAGGTACATGTGCGGGGTGGTGCGCGCCCCGTAGGCCTTGCCGATGGCGCCGCCCGTGTCCATGATGGTGGCCGCGGGCATGGCCTTCTTCGCCTTGACCCAGTCGTTGATGGCGGCCGACTTCTTGGTGTGGTCGCCGTCGGCGCTGGTGCTGACCGACAGCCAGACCACGCCCTTGTCGGCGGCGTACTTCTGGACGGTGGGCATGTTGCCGCTGTCGTAGTGCTTCTTGACGAAGGGGCACTCCGGGTTGACCCATTCGAGCACCACGTACTTGCCCTTGTACTGGTCGAGCGAGACCGGCTTGCCGGCGGCGTCGACGCCCTTGAAGGCGGGCGCGGGCTGGCCGACCACGGCTTCGGCGAGGGCGCTGCCATTGAGAAGCAGGCCGGCGGCGAACAGCGAGAATGCGATGGTGCGCTTCATGAAATCCTCCTGGTGGTTGGTCTGGTTGGACTGCTTGAACTTCCGGTTACGGCGCGGCGAGGGCCTGCCTGACTTCCTCCACACTCGGCAGTTCCGACAACAGCGTCGGCTGCGGCGCGCCCTTGCGATAGAGCGCGTACACCGGCACGCCGCTGCGTCCGAGTTCCTTCAGCGCCTGCGTGATCGTTTCGTCGCGCCGGGTCCAGTCGGCGCGCAGGAGCAGCACCTCCTTCGCCTGGAAGTCCCGCATCAGTCCCGGGTCGGCGAGGGTGGTGCGCTTGTTGTACTGGCAGGTCACGCACCATGCCGCGGTGAAGTCGATGAAGACCGGCCGGCCCTGCTGGCGCGCCCGGGCCACCGCCTGCGGCGACCAGGCCTGCCAGCCGGCCGACGCTTCGGCCGTGGCCGCATTCGCCTGGCCATGCTGGAACGCCGGCCAGGCCCAGGCAGCCGCGCCCAGGAATGCCAGGGCGGCGGCACCGATGCCGGCAAAGCGCCCGGCATGGCTGCGCGCCGGGATGCCCAGCACCCACACGCCGAAGGCGGCGGCCACGATCAGGCCGAGGATGGCCACGACCGCGTCGACGCCGGCCTGCTGCCCGAGCACCCACAGCAGCCACACCACGGTGGCGAACATCGGGAAGGCCATGAAGGTCTTGAAGCGCAGCATCCACGGACCCGGGCGCGGCAGCACACGGGCCAGGCCGGGGAACAGGCTGGCGGCGAGATAGGGCGCGGCCATGCCGGCGCCCAGCGCGGCAAACACCGACAGCGCCTGCGGCGCGGGCTGGGCCAGGGCGGCGCCCAGGGCCGCCCCCATGAAGGGCGCGGTGCAGGGAGAAGCCACAGCCACCGCCAGCACGCCGGTGAGGAAGTCGTCCAGCACCGGGTTGCGCGCGCGCGCATTCAGGATGCGGCTCGGGAGCATGTGGCGGAACTCGAACAGGCCGGCCAGGTTGAAGCCGATCAGCGTGAACAGGATGGCCAGCGCCGCCACGAACAGCGGCGACTGCAGCTGGAAGCCCCAGCCCAGGCCCTCGCCGCTGGCGCGCAAGACCAGCAGCAGCGCGGCCAGCAGCAGGAAGGAAGCGACGACGCCCAGGGTGTAGGCGAAGCCGCCCGCCACGATGCGCTTGCGCTCGCCGCCATGCTGGGCGAAGCCGAGCACCTTCAGCGACAGCACCGGGAACACGCAGGGCATCAGGTTCAGGATGGCGCCGCCAAGGAAGGCGAAGGCGAGCACCACCAGCCAGGGACGCTCGGCGCCGCTGTCGACCGGCACGGATGCCGGTGGCGCGGCTGGCGCCGCCGCCGCCTCGGCCGCACCCGGTGTCGGCCAGGGTCCCGCGATCGCGAAGCTGATGGGGATGCCGGGCGCCTGGTGGCCCGCGGTGATCACCGCATCCATGGATGCCGGACTGTCGCTGCGCTGGCTCGACAAGGGCGCGCGCAGCACCAGTTCCCCGTCCTTCCACTCCTGCGCCAGCGGCGCCGGGTGGTCGATCACGCCGCCGTTGGCAGGAAACAGCTGCAAGGCTTGGCCGCGGTAGGCGGGCGGCAGCCCCCGGGCCTCGATCACCAGCGCATTGTTTTCGATCCTGGCAGCGGCTTGCAGGCCGGGCACCTCGCGCGGCGCGCTGTCGAAGGCGCGCTGGAACAGCGCGGCATGGGTGGACACAGGGCCGGGCGCGAGTACGGTGTCCAGTTCCGCGAATTCCGGGATGCATACCTCTTCGCAGATGAGGAAGTCGGCGCGCAGCTTCACCGGAACCGGGCCGCCCGCATAGCCGGGCGGCACCGTCAGGCGCACCGGCAGCAGCAGGTCGCCGTCGTAGCCGTAGTTCATCAGGGGACCGAGCGGCAGCTGCTTCGGTGTCGGCCAGGCGATGTCGCCGGCCGCGAATCCGGGCGGCAGGGTCCAGGCCGTGGTGGTGGGCAGGCCCGAGTCGCCCGGGTTGAGCCAGTAGGTATGCCAGCGCGGCTGGTGCTCGATGCGCAGGCCCAGCCAGACGTCAAGCCCCGGCTTGATGCCGCCTGGTGCGTGCACCAGCAGGCTGGCGCGCGCATGGCCGGTCTCGGCCGTGGAGGCGGCCTGCGCCCAGCCCCCATGGAAGGCGAGCACGGCGGCCACCAGGAAGGCAAGGAAAGCGGGCAGGAAAGCTGGACGCCGCATCTCAGCGTCCATGGGCGCTGGCGGGCAGGGCTGTGCAGGCAAGCAAGGCTGGCGTTCTGGCGTCCATCTTCTTATTCCCCGTTGGAAGAGCGCTGCATTTGGCGCCCGCGGCCGGACAGCAAGGCCAGCGGGACGACCAATATTAGCAGGAACCCAAGCCGAAGAATCAGCCGCAGGATGGCGACTTTGTTGCGAGTTTGTTTCCGGAATATGTATATCTAAGGCGCCAGCCGGTAGCGCTGCTCGCGGTACAGGAGGGACGGCAGCATCACGTGCGCCATCGCCCGGTCGACCTGGGCCCGGCTCGGCTTGCCCGCGTAGGGATCGAGCACGCCGCTGGCGGCATCGTAGCGGCCCAGCAGGGGCGCCTTGCCGGGGCGCAGGATGGTGGCCGAGGAGCCTTCCAGCCAGGTAAACAGGTTGTTGAACTGGATCAGGGCCCGTCCCGGCGAGCTGCTGTCGCGCACGAAGTCGCGGCCGATCATCGGGTGGGTGCTCGACACGCCCAGCAGCGACAGCAGGGTCGGCGCCAGGTCGACCTGGCTGGCAATGGTGGCGATCCGTTTCGGCTGGATGTCGGCGCCGAGGATCAGGCCCGGGATGTGGAATTTCTTGATCGGCACCAGGGCATTGCCGTAGACCCGGTTGTCGTGGTCGGCCACGATCAGGAATACGGTGTCCTTCCAGTAGTCCTGCTTCTTCGCTTCGCGGATGAACTTGCCGAGCGCATGGTCAGCGTATTTCACGGCATTGTTGACCGTCTGCTTGGTGGGTTCGTGCAGCGCGATCTTGCCGTCCGGGAATTCGAAGGGCTCGTGGTTGGACGAGGTGAAGATCAGGCTGAAGAAGGGTTTTCTCGAGGCATGCAGGCTGTTCAAGCGCTCCAGCGACTTGTCGAACAGGTCTTCGTCGGAGGCGCCCCAGCTGCCCACGAAGGACGGGCGCATTTCGCCGATGTCGACGATCTTCTGGAAACCGTTGCCGGTGAAGAAGCTGCGCATATTGTCGAAGTGCGCTTCGCCGCCGTAGACGAATTCGGTGTGGTAGCCCTGCTGGCCCAGGCCTGCCGCCAGCGTGTAGAAGTTCTGCTGGGCCAGCGACAGCTTGACCACGCTGCGCGCCGGCGTCGGCGCGTAGCCGGCCACCACCGCTTCGATGCCGCGCACCGAACGGGTGCCGGTGGCGTAGAGCTGCTCGAACCACCAGCCTTCGTGCTTGAGCTTTTCCAGCTCCGGCGTCACCGGAAGGCCGCCGAGCGACTGCACGAAGGTGGCGCCCAGGCTTTCTTCCAGCACGATGACCAGGTTCAGCGGGCGCTCGCGCTGGATTGCGGCCGGCTGGTGGTGCAGGGTGGGCAGCTGCGGGTTGTCGAAGCGCGCCCCGGCCAGCCAGGGCGCCGCGCGCACCTGCTCGAGCACCTTGGCGCGCGGCATGTCGCCGTAGATTTCCGAGGATACCGATTCCTTGCGCATCGAGCCGATGGCGTCGAACACCGACCAGGCCGAGTTGATGATCAGGGAATTGACCATCGAATCGCCGGTGAGGGCGAACAGGGCGGGATTGGCCGGGCGGTGCCCGGTGGTCGAGCGCACCTGCATGAAGACCGCGATGCAGAGCACGGGCCAGAGCAGCAGCAGCTTGCGCGAGGGCCACATGTTCATGCCCTTGGACGCGCGCTGCAGCAGCCGGTACAGGAGCACGGCCAGCACGACGGTCAGTCCGACGCCCAGCAGCAGGGCGGTGCGAAAGCCGTTCCACAAGGTGGCGAACACTTCGTGCGGATAGGCCAGGTATTCGATGAACAGGCGGTTCGGGCGGACGTCATACTGCATGATGAACTGCGGCGAGGACAGTTCCATGAAGACGATGAAGACCAGCGCGAAGGTGGCCCAGGCCACCGTGGCCGTGCGCCACAGGCGGGCCGAGAAGCGGTGCGCGAACAGGGGCGCCAGCAGCAGCGGGACCGCCAGGAAATAGCCGAGCAGGATAAGGTCGGCCCGGGCACCCTGCAGGAACAGCACGGCCGAGATGCCGGTCGCCTCCACCCGTTCCCACTGCCAGGCGGCCAGGGCCACGCGCGACAGGCTCAGGATGAGCAGTCCCAGCAGGAGCATCTGCAGCAGGCTGGCGTAGGGGCCGGCCCAGCGGGTGATTCGGGCCAGGCGCGCCGAGGGGGTCTTGTCCTGGGAGGTGCTGCTGGATGCTTTTGGAAACATGAAAACGCGTTGCGACGCCTGGTTGACGTGGAACACACATCGCCAGGCGATGCCCCCGTGGCGCGCCGCCTGGTGGGCAGCGCGACCGTGTATGTATATTATGCTCAGATCATAGTCGATGCTACGCGGCAACGGCTCAGTCCGGCGTTACTGGGGCGTTAAGAATGCGTTAAATGACGCGTACATACGACAGTGGGGGATGCCCGCCCTCGGGAGGGCGGGCAGGGGGGATGGCAGCGGGGAAGCTGCCGAAGCTCAGATGTGGCGTTCGCGCGCGTGCTTGTCGCACTCGGCGGCGCAACGCTCGCATGCGGCCTGGCAGTCGGCGCAGTGCTGGTGCATGGATGCGTGCTTGGCGCACTCCGCCGCGCAGGCGCGGCAAATGTGGGCGCACAGCGCGCAGAAGTCGCCGTGGTGGGGCGAGCCGCGCGACAGCACGTTCAGGGTGGCTGCGCAGATGTCGGCGCAGTCGAGGTTGATCAGCGCACAATTGTTCTGGCCTTCGCGGATGTCGGCCGCGGCGCATACCTGGCAGGCCCGCATGGCTTCTTCGCAGGCCTGGATGCACGACTGTACGTTTGCCATTTCGCTCATGATCGTCTCCTTTGCTGTGGTGGCTGGCCATCCTAGCGCAATGCGGCGCCGGCAAGCGCTTGATTCCGCCCGGCACTGATTAGCTCGATACCGGCGGCCTGCGTTGCGCCAGCGCCGGCAGGATGTCGTAGCAGGCGCCCATGGTGTGGTAGTCGACCTTGCCGGCCGGGCTCTTTTCGTCGGAGTATTTGCGGTTGTCGGCCGTGAGGATGCGGTACCAGGCGCCATGCTCGTGGTCGACGAAGTGCGCCCAGCAGTAGCGCCACAGGCGCTCGTAATCCACCCAGTAGCGTTCCGCGCCGGTGCGCGCGCCCAGCAGCGCCGCCGCGGCCAGGGTTTCGGCCTGCACCCAGAAATACTTGTCGGCGTCGCAGACGCTGCCATCCGGTGCGAAACCGTAGTGCAGGCCGCCGTGCCTGTTGTCCCAGGCGTAGTGAAGCGCCTTGGCGTACAGATCCTGGGCGGCGGGCAGCAGCCAGTCGCGCCCGCCCGCCAGCCGGGCGCCGAAGGCCTCGAGCTGCAGCAGCAGCTTGCTCCACTCTGTGAAGTGGCCGGGCTGGTAGCCCCAGGGCCGGAACAGGTTGGCCTTGTCGTGCAAGTTGAACTCCCAGTCCGGCTGCCAGTCGCGCGTGTAGTGTTCCCAGATCATGCCATTGGCGCGTCCGGCCTGGCGTTGCGTGATGTTGCGCGCCAGGAGTTCGGCGCGGTGCAGATAGGGCAGGTGATCGGTGGCGCGGAAGGCCGCCAGCAGGGCTTCGCAGGCATGCATGTTGGCGTTCTGGCCGCGGTAGGGATCGAGGCGCGCCCAGTCGGCGCTGGCCTGGTCGGCGTACAGGCCGTGTTCTTGCTCCCAGAAGCGCTCCTCCATCAGCGCGAAGGTCTCAAGGATCCAGCCGCGCGCCTCTTCGACGCCTGCCATCAGGGCGTGCGAATAGGCCAGCAGCACGAAGGCCAGGCCGTAGCAGTGGATATCGGCGTCCAGCACGCGCGCGCTGCCGTCCTCCCATTCCAGCTGCCAGGCATAGCCGCCAGTATCCGGATTGCGGTGTACGCGGCGCAGGAAGTCGACGCCGTGGCGCACCATCTGCCGGTAGTCCGGGTCCCGGAACTGGCGCCAGGCTTGCGCGAACACGAACACGAAGCGGGTGCTCGACACCAGGTGGCGCGAACGGCGGTCGTAGATGCTGCCGTCGTCGCGGAAGTAGTGGTAGAAGCCGCCGCCCGAGTCGACGCAGCGCGGGTAGTAGAACGACATCGTGTGGGCGACGTGCCGTTCGAGCACGGCGGGCGAGAAGAAGTCGGGCAGTTGTTCCATGGCGTCCTCGGTCTTTCCTAGTTGTCGTCGCTGCTCTCGCGCACGACCAGCTGGACGGGCAGGGTCCGGTCGGCATCGGGCGCAGGGTGTTTTTCCAGCAGCAGCTCGACGCCCAGCGCGCCGAGCGCTTCCTTGTCGATGGCGATGCTGCTGAGCGGCGGAATGGCGCTCGCCGCCGCCTGGATGTCGTCGAAGCCGACGATTGCCAGGTCGTGCGGGATCTTCAGGCCGCGCTCGAGGCAGTGCTGCATCGCCGCCAGCGCGGTGCTGTCGTTGTAGCAGAACAGGGCGTCGGGGCGCTTGGGCAGGGCCAGCAGCGCGTCCATCGCGCGCCGCACGTTGTCGCTTGGGTCGCCGACGCGCGGCAGCTGCACCTCCAGCTCCGGATCGGCCAGCATGCGCGCCTCGAACAGGGCCTTGCGAAAGCCGCGGCTGCGCTCGTGGATGCTGTGGTGGGCCAGCGAGCCGCACAGCATGGCGATGCGCCTGCGCCCGAGGGACAGCAGGTGGCGCGTGGCCAGGTAGCCGCCCAGCTGGTGGTCCGGGTTGACGCTGCGGTAGCCGGGCAGGCGCATGTCGAGCAGCACCAGCGGCTTGCCGGTCTCGCGCAGGGCGTCCAGCAGTTCGGCCTCGAAGAAGCCGGCGCACAAGAGGGCGTCCGGCTGGTGCACCCGCACCAGTTCCAGCACCGGTTCGGCCGGGCCGACCACCACGAAGGACAGGGCGATGCCGCGCCGGCGGCAGGCTTCCTCGGCGCCCTGCAGCACCGGCAGGTAGAAGGGGCTGCTGGACTGGGTGTCGTGCTGGCGGTGCAGCAGGAAGGCGACGCGGCGAAGTTCTCCCTGGCGCAGCTTGCCGAAGTCGTAGCCCAGCTCGCGCGCCACGGCGCGGATGCGGGCACGCGTCTTTTCCGTCAGGCCGTCCTGGTTCTTCAGGGCGCGCGAGACGGTGCCGATCGAGTAATTGGTCGCCTTCGCGATGTCGCGGATGGTGGCCGGCATGGTGCTAGTCTTCCTCCCGCAGCACGGCCGGTCGCGCCGGATCGCGCGAGAAGGAATAGGGCGCATCCTGTTCGCGGGTGCCGCGCGTGGTGTTCGGCCGGCTTGCCATGCTGAAGTCGAGCCTTGCGCCTTGCGTCAGTTCGGCGTGTCCGAGCCAGTTGCGGCCCACCGGCTTGCCGTTGACGCGCAGCGCGTCGACGTAGCGGCCGTCGCCGCGCGCGCGCACCGCCAGGGTCCGGCCGTTCTCCAGTTTCACCGTCGCCTTCGGGAACAGCGGCGTGCCGAGCACGTACTGGTTTACGCCAGGGGTCACCGGGTAGAAGCCGAGCGCCGAGAACACGTACCAGGCCGAGGTCTGGCCATTGTCCTCGTCGCCGCAGTAGCCGTCGGGTGTGGGCGCATACATGCGGTCCATGGTCTCGCGGATCCAGTGCTGGGCGCGCCAAGGCGCGCCGGCATGGTTGTACAGGTAGATCATGTGCTGGATCGGCTGGTTGCCGTGGGCGTACTGGCCCATGTTCGCGATCTGCATCTCGCGGATCTCGTGGATCACCGCCTTGTAGTAGCTCTCATCAAAGACCGGCGGCAGCGTGAACACGGTGTCGAGCTTGTCCACGAAGGCCCGGCGCCCGCCCATCAGCCGGATCAGGCCGTCGACGTCGTGGAACACGGACCAGGAATAATGCCAGCTGTTCCCCTCGGTGAAGGCGTCGCCCCACTTGAAAGGGTTGAAGGGCGACTGGAAGCTGCCATCCAGGTTCTTCCCGCGCATCAGGCCGGACTCGGGGTCGAACAGCTTCTTGTAGTTCATGCTGCGCCGGGCGTAGATGTCGATTTCCGAGGCCGGCTTGCCCAGCGCCTTGCCGAGCTGGTAGATGGTGAAGTCGTCGTAGGCGTATTCGAGCGTGCGCGCGGCGTTCTCGTCGATGCCGACGTCGTAGGGCACGTAACCCAGCTCGTTATAGTACTTGACGCCCTTGCGTCCGACCGCCGACATCGGCCCTTCGTTGTTGGCGCCGTGCTCCAGTGCTTGCCACAGGGTCTCGATGTCCTGGCCGCGCACACCCTTGATGTACGCGTCCGCCACCACCGAGGCCGAGTTATTGCCGATCATGATGTCGGCGTAGCCGGGACTGGACCACTCGGGCAGCCAGCCGCCTTCCTTGAAGGCGTTGGCCAGGCCCTCCTGCATCTCGCGGTTGATCGACGGGTAGACCAGGTTCAGGAAAGGGTAGAGGGCGCGGAAGGTGTCCCAGAAGCCGGTGCCGGCGAACAGGCGGCCGGGCAGCACCTCGCCGTTGTAGGGGCTCCAGTGCACCGGCTTGCCGGCGGCGTCGAGCTCGTACATCTTGTTCGGGAACAGCACGGTACGGTACAGGCTCGAATAGAAGGTACGGGTCTGGTCGACCGTGCCGCCTTCCACCGACAGCCTGCCCAGCACCTCGTTCCAGCGGGCCCTGGCCCTGGCTCGCGTGGTGTCGAAGTCGTCCTTGCCGAGTTCGCGCCGCAGATTCAGTTCGGCCTGTTCGACGCTGATGAAGGAGGACGCGACCCGCATGTGGACCTTCTGGCCCCTGGTGGTGGCGAAGCCGAGCAGGGCGCCGCTGTGCAGGCCCTCGTTTTCCAGCTTGCCTTCCTCGAGTTTCTCGCCCTGCCAGGTATCGGTGCTGGTGAAAGCCTGGTCGAACTCGATCACGAAGTAGTTGCGGAAGTTCTTAGGCAGCGGGCCGCGCCGGTGCAGGGTGCTGTAGCCGATCACGCGGCGCTGCTCCGGCAGGATCTTGACCCAGGAGCCCTTCTCGAAGGCGTCGACCACCACGTAGCTGGCGCTGGACGCGGGGAAGGTGAAGCGGAACTGGGCGGCGCGCTCGGTCGGCGTGATCTCGGTGGTGACGTCGGCGTCGGCCAGGTAGACGCTGTAGTAATAGGGCTTCGCGACCTCCGCCTTGTGCGAGAACCAGCTGGCGCGGGCGTCCTGGTCGAAGCGCTTGGACCCGGTCACCGGCATGATGGCGAACTGGCCGTAGTCGTTCATCCAGGGCGAGGGCTGGTGGGTCTGCTTGAAGCCGCGGATCTTGTCGGCGTCGTAGGTGTAGGCCCAGCCATTGCCCATCTTGCCGGTCTGCGGGGTCCAGAGATTCATGCCCCAGGGGACCGCGATCGCCGGGTAGGTATTCCCGTTCGAGAGTTCCGGCTTGCTCAGGGTGCCCATCAGCGGGTTGACCCATTCGACCGGGTCGCTCACCTTGCCGACGGTCTGGGCGTGGGCGGCGCCCGCCGCCGCCAGGAGCAGTGCTGCCGCAATGCGTATCATGGCTGGTAGGCGGTCTGGGTGTAGGGACGGGCAGCGCGTTCCTTGCCCCACTCCTTGTTCGGCGTTGCCTGCATCGTGAATACCAGCTCTCCGCCGGCGCCGATGTCTTCGTGTTTTAGGTAACTGCGGGCCAGCGGCTTGCCGTTCAGGGTGACGCGGCCGACGTAGCGGTTCGCTTCGCTCAGGCCTTCGGCGCGTACCGTGAAGCGCTTCCCGTTCGGCAGGTTCAACTGCGCCCGTTCCAGGAACGGCCGGCCGATCACGTACTCGTTGCTTCCCGGCGCCACCGGATAGAAGCCGAGCGCCGTGAAGGCGAACCAGGCCGACATCTGGCCCAGGTCGTCGTTGCCCGACAGGCCGTCCGGGCGCTTGTGGTACTGGGTCGCCATGATGTGGCCCAGGCGTTCCTGGGTGCGCCAGGGCGCGCCGGCGAAGTTGTACAGGTAGGCCACGTGGTGCGAGGGCTCGTTGCCGTGAGCGTAGTGGCCGATCAAGCCAGCGATGTCCTCCATGTGGGCGTAGACGTTGTCTTCCACCTTGGCGTCGAAGACCTGGTCGATCTTCGCCACCATGGCGGCGTCGCCGCCCAGCATGGCGATCAGGCCGGCATTATCGTGCGGCATGTACCAGGAATACTGCCAGGCGCTGCCCTCGGTGTAGTCGCTGCCGTAGTTCGACTGCACCGGGTTGAAGGGCGTGCGGAATTCGCCGGTCGACTTGCGGGCGCGGATGAAACCGGTCTCGCGGTCGAACACATTGCGGTAGTTCTGGGCACGCTTGTAGTAACTGGCCGCGATGTCCTTCTTGCCCATCTTCTCGGCCATGCGCGCGATGGTCCAGTCGTCGAACGCGTATTCAACGGTCTTGGAGGCCGCTTCCGGCTCGCGGTCGATCGGCACGTAGCCCAGCTTCATGTAGTGTTCCAGTCCGCCGTAGGGACCGTATTCGGCGCTGGCCGTCATCGCGGCCAGCGCCTTGTCCGCATCGAAGCCGCGGATGCCCTTCATGTAGGCGTCGGCGATCACCGGCACCGCGTGGTAGCCGATCATGCACCAGGTCTCCAGGCCGTGGAAGGACCACACCGGCAGGATGCCGTAGGGGCTGTGCTCGCGGGCGGCGATCAGGGAATTCACGAAGTCGGCGTTGCGCTTTTCCGGCGCCACCAGGGTGAGCAGGGGATGCAGGGCGCGGTAGGTGTCCCACAGCGAGAAGGTCGAGTGGAAGTTGAAGCCCTTGGCCTGGTGCACTGCGTTGTCCGGCCCGCGGTAGCGGCCGTCGCGGTCCATGAACAGCGAGGGCGCCAGCATGCTATGGTACAGGGCCGTGTAGAACATGGTGCGCATCGGCTCCGGCGCCTCGGCCTTCACGGAAGACAGCGCCTCGTTCCAGGCGTTGGAGGCCGCAAGGCCCTGGGCGTCGAAGTCCCAGCCAGGCATCTCGTCCAGGTTGGCCAGTGCGTTGTCTTCGCTGACCGGCGACAGCGCCACTTTCACCAGGAGAGTGCCATCCGGCGGCGCGCCGAATTCCAGCTCCGCCATCAGGGCCTTGCCCTCGACCAGCACCTTGTCCGCCGGCGTCTTGCCCGGCGGGGCGAAGCCGCGGTACTCGATGGCTTCCTCGCGGTTGTGCAGCTGGCGCGCGCTCATCGGGCGCGAGAACTTCACCGCGAAGTAGAGCTGGCGCCCCGGCGCCCAGCCGCGCGTCTCGCGCATGCCGGTGAGGGTAGTGGCATCAACCACGCGCAGGCGCGACCACAGGTTCTTGCTGCCGTAGTCGTAGATGCTCGAGCGCAGGTCGAGGATCACCTTGGCCGTGGCGTCCTTCCTGAAGCGGTAGCGGTGCAGGCCGACCCGTTCGCTGGCGGTCAGCTCGACGTCCACCTCGTTGTCCTGCAGGCGCACCGCGTAGTAGCCGGGCTCCGCCCGTTCCTGTTCGTGCGAGAAACGCGAGCGGTAGCCGGAGAAGGGACGCTCGGGGTAGCCCGGCTCCAGCTTGGTCTCGCCGCTGGTGGGCATCAGGAGCACGTCGCCCAGGTCGGAGTGGCCACTGCCGGAGAAGTGGGTGTGCGAGAAGCCGAGGATCGAATTGTCCTCGTAGCGGTAGCCGGCGGCCCAGGGATAGCTCTGGCGGAAGTGGCGCACCTGGGTGTCGGGGCTGAGCTGCACCATGCCGAAGGGGCGGGTGGCGCCGGGGAAGGTGTGGCCGTCGCCGCCGGTGCCGATGAAGACGTTCACTGCTGCGGCCGGGGTGCCCGGGGCCGCGGCCTGGGCCGGCACGGCGGCGGATGCCAGGGCGGCCAGAAGGACCAGGGTGGAGTGGGAGAGGGCGGCGCGGGTCGAACGGACGGTCATGGAGTCTCCAACGGTGGCGGCAAACGCTTTCTTGTCTCGCATGTATATGCCGAGTTTGCTTTTTGAGCAATAAAGCGATGGTAACCCAGCCCTTGTTTAGTTCGTTTACTAAACATCTTCCGAAACTGGACCGCCTGGAGTGTCTGCTACACTCGCGTGTTCATCAAACCAGCTTGGTCCACCCGATTGACCCCGACTCCAGCCCCTGAAGGCCTGCCGCCCGTCCTCGCCGGCCCTATCCTGCGTCGCCTCGAACCGGGCCGCCTGGTGCTGTGGCTGGTCGGCAGCGCGCCGCTCGACCTGACCCTGGTGCTGGCGCACAGCGCAGAAGCGCCCCGGCGCCTGCCC
This sequence comes from Massilia sp. UBA6681, assembly GCF_002454935.1. Classification (NCBI taxonomy): domain Bacteria; kingdom Pseudomonadati; phylum Pseudomonadota; class Betaproteobacteria; order Burkholderiales; family Oxalobacteraceae; genus Massilia; species Massilia sp. UBA6681. The sequence continues at coordinate 55,355 of NZ_DKJX01000120.1, read as the reverse complement.
CTGGACACGGGCTGTTGTCGCGTGATCCGTGTCGGCTGCCACGCCTGCGTGCACCTGATCGACGTGACACTCACCGAGCCGCTGCCGCTGGACACGATCATCGAATACGACTTGCTCGTCACGCAGGACGATGGCGAGGAGGCCGGCATCGCCCGATGGGCGCCGCACCTGCTGCATGCCGGCGCGACACGGCCGAACCTCGTGCTGCGCAGCCGCAGCGACAATATCCTGTTCGGTTCCTGCCGCAAGCCGCACCATCCCGCGCGCGACGGCCTGGCGCGCGCCGACGCCTTGCTGGCCGATCATGTCGAGCAGGCCGAGGAGCGGCCCGCCGTGCTGATTCTGTGCGGAGACCAGGTGTATGCCGACGACGTGGCCGGCCCGATGCTGGCGGCGATCCACGCGCTGATCCGGCGCCTGGGCCTGTATGCCGAATGCCTGCAAGGCGCGGTGGTCGCCGACAGCGAGGCGCTGTACCGCCATCCGGCCAGCTACTACCGGCGCGAAGAGCTGCTCCCTGCGGTCAAATCCAACGACGCGCTGCGCGACCGCTTCTTCGGCGGCAGCGAAAAGCCGATCTTCACCACGGCCAATGCGCACAACCACCTGGTCACCCTGTCCGAGGTAATGGCCATGTACCTGCTGGTCTGGTCGCCGGTGCCATGGCAGCTGGTGGCGGATGCCGCTCCGCCCGCATTGGAACCCAGGCATGCGCAGCGCTGGCAGCGCGAGTCGCAGGCGCTGGCGGGCTTTCGCGGCGACCTGCCGCGCGCCGTCCGGCTGCTGGCGCACGTCCAGACCCTGATGATCTTCGACGACCACGACATCACCGACGACTGGAACCTGTCGGCCAAGTGGGAAACCTCCGCCTACGAGCACCCGTTCTCGCGCCGCATCGTGGGCAATGCGCTGGTGGCCTACATGCTGTGCCAGGGCTGGGGCAACCGTCCCGAGGTCTTCGGGGCGGCGCTGGACGACCTGGCGGGGCTGATCGACACGGCGGCTGGCGACGACCGCTTCGACGCCCCAAGGCAGGACGCGCTGATCGACCGTTTGCTGGCTTTCCGCAAGTGGGATTTCGTGCTGCGGACCCGGCCCACGATCATCGTGCTCGATACCCGCACCCGGCGCTGGCGCAACCGGGGCCGGCCCGGCCATCCGTCGGGCCTGATGGATTGGGAATCGCTCACCGAGCTGCAGCACGAGCTGCTGGACGAAACGGCCGCCGTCATCGTCTCGCCGACGCCCATGTTCGGGGTCAAGCTGATCGAGGTGGTGCAACGGCTTGCCACCTTTCTGGGTGCGGCCCTGACGGTCGATGCCGAGAACTGGATGGCGCATCGCGGCGCGGCCGGCAGCATGCTGAATATCTTCAGCCATTCGCGCACCCCGGGCAATTATGTGGTCCTGTCGGGCGACGTGCACTATTCGTTCGCCTACGATGTGGAGGTGCGCGAGGCGCGCGACTCGGACCGGGCGCCGCATGTCTGGCAGATCACCAGCAGCGGCATCAAGAACGAATTCCCGCGCCGCCTGCTGGACTGGCTCGATCGCCTGAATCGCTGGCTGTACTCGCCGCGCTCGCCGCTGAACTGGTTCACCCAGCGCCGCGATCTCGTGTTCACGCCGCACCTGCCCGACCAGCGCCAGGAGGGCCAGCGCGTCTGGAATGGCGCCGGCATCGGCCAGGTGTGGCTCGACGCGCAAGGCCGGCCGCTGCGCATCATGCAGCACAACGCCGATGGCCGGCCGTCGACCCGCTTCCTGGCGCCGGAGGGGGGATCGTCCCCTGCGGTGGCGGCCGAGTAGCCCGCAGGGAAGCGCTGACTTACTCGCGCAGCGCCTGGGCCGGCCGGATCTGCATCGCCGCCAGCGCATGGCGCGCGGTCGATCCGGTCGCGACCAGCGCCGCCACCACCAGGGCCGCGGTCAGGGTCCAGGCGCCGATCGGCGCCTGCTCGGTGAAGCCGGCCAGGTAGCGCTGCACCGCCACGAAGGCGATCGGCAGGCCGAACAGGGCGCCGATCCCGATCAGCACCACGAACTCGCGCGCCACCAGGCGGCCGATGGCGGCGTGGCCGGCGCCGTAGAGCTTCCTCAGGACGATCTCGCGCGCCTTGCGCTGCACGCTGTAGGCGGCCAGCACGTAGATGCCGAACGCAGCGATCGCGGTGGCGATCACGCTCGATGCCGCCAGCAGCTTGGCCATGCGCAGGTCGTCCGCATAGCTGAGCGCAAACATGGACGACACGCGCTGCACTTCCAGCACGTCGTTCGGGAAGTAGCGCGGCCACAGTTCCTCGATGGCGCGCTGCACGGCCTGCTGGTCCGGACCGGTTCGTACGGTAAACACGCCGGTGCGATCGCCCGGGAAGTAGACCGTGGGCTGCATCTCCTCGCGCGCCGAGCGGTGCCGGATGTCGGGCGCAACCCCGATGACCTGCATCCTGTCCGCGCCGATCGGGCTGATGATGAACTTGCCGACCGCATCCTGGGCGCTGGCGAAGCCGAACTTGCGGACGGCGGCCTCGTTGATGACGATCTTGTCCTCGTCCTCGACCTTGTCGCGCGCCGGATCGTACAGCCTTCCGGCAACCGGCTTGAGTCCGTGCACGTCGAAGAAATCGGGGCTGACCTGCCTGTTATTGATCTCGATCGGGCTGCCGCCGTCGCGTTGCAGGGATGTGCTGTTGAAGTTCACGGTCACCGCCGACTCGCTCGCCCCGACAGCGGTCACGCCCGGGATGCGCGCCAGGGTGTCGCGGAAGGCGCGCACATTGGCATTGCGCATGTCGTCGGAGGTGGCCACGAGCAGCAGCGGCGCCGCATCGAAGCCGGGGTCGAGCGTGCTGGCATAGCGCGTCTGCCAGGCCACGGCCAGGGTCAGGCTGGTCAGGCCCATGGCGGTGGCGAACTGCAGCACCGTGAGGACCCGGCGCAGGCGCAGGCCGCCCACGGTCTCGCTGTTGCCGCGGCCGGCCAGCGCCGCGGTCGGGCGCACCTTGATGGCCGACCAGGCTGGATAGGCGCCGGCCAGCAGGCCCACCAGCATGCCCAGCAGCAGGCTCAGGCCAAGCGAGAGTGGGGTGAACATATGGTCGAGCTTGCGCTGAACCAGGTCGGAGAACACCGGCAGCAGCAGCCAGGCCAGCAGCAGTCCGATTGCAGTGGCGATCAGGCACACCAGCACCGATTCGGCCAGGAAGTGGCGGCTCACCGTACCCGTACCGGCGCCGAGTACCTTGCGCACCGCGATCTCGCGCTGGCGGCGCACGGTGCGCACGGTGGCCAGGTTGACGTAGTTGGTGGCGGCCAGCACCAGGATCAGCGCTCCCACCGCGCCCAGGCCGAAAATGGTCTTCCGGTCGCCATGCGTGGGCGAGGATTCCTTGATCAGCGGGTCGAGGTAGGCTTCGCTCAGGGGCCCGAGGCGGAAATCGATCAGGTCGCGGCCGTTCAGGGACGCTATCTGCTCGGGACTCATGCGCTTGATGAAGTTCGAAGACAGCATGGCGCGCCGCAGCGAATCGAGCACGGTTTGCTTGTCCGCTCCCGGCAGCAGTTTGACGTACACGCCGCCGTGCGAGGAGCCCCAGTTGGTGGTAACCAGCTGCCGGTACTCGTCCTTCCAGATCGAGGTACGGCTGCCGGCCAGCGAAGCGTAGGGAAGGGTGGTGGCGGCCGGCTGGTCTTCCAGCAGGGCCGTGATACGGTAGGGTAGTCCGCCCACCTGCACGGTCTTGCCGACCACGTCGATGGTGCCGAACAGCTTGGTGGCGGTCTCGCGCGTCAGCGCCAGCGTATCCGGCCGGGCAAGGGTGACGGCCAGGTCGCCGGCCAGCACGGTCGGCTGGAAGATCTGGCGGAAATCGGGATCGACCACGGTCAGGCTGATGGTCTGAACCGGGCTGTGGCCGTTCACCACCGAGCGCACGTCGATGCTGCGTTCGATAAAGGCGCTGGCCAGTACCGGTGCGCCGCTCGCGATAACGGCGTCGCGTGCCGGCAGGCTGCTGGAGTCGTTCCAGTTGCCGCTGGAGTTCGAGGTATTCCATTTCTGCATGAGGCGGTAGACCTGTTCCCGCTGCGGCACGTGGCGGTCATAGGACAGCGAATGGGCCACGTAGCCGAGCAGCAGGAAGCAGGCGGCGAAGCCGACAGCCAGGCCCAGCACCACCACGGCCGAGTAGCCGGATTCCTTGACCAGCAGGCGCCAGCCGATGCGGAAATCACGTAAGACGCGCAGGTTCATTCTCAATCGCTCCTCATGCTGCCTGCAGGGCGTCGACCACCACGCGGCCGTCCACCAGGTGCAGGGTGCGCGAGGCCTGGGCGGCGTGCGCCGGCGAGTGGGTGACCATGACCACGGTCGTGCCCTCGGCGTTGATGTTGCGCAGCAGGCGCATCACTTCGTCGCCATGTGCCGTGTCCAGGTTGCCGGTCGGTTCGTCGGCGAGCAGCATGGCCGGCTCCGCCACCAGGGCGCGCGCGATCGCCACGCGCTGCTGCTGGCCGCCCGAGAGCTGGGACGGGCGATGCCTGGCACGGTGCGCCACCCCCAGGCGCTCCAGCATGGCCTCGACGCGGCGGCGCCGCTCGGCGGCCGCGGTGCCGGTGTATTCCAGCGCCAGCTCGACGTTCTCGTACACGCTCAGCTCCTCGATCAGGTTGAAGCTCTGGAAGATGAAGCCGACCCGCCCGCGGCGCAGCGCGTTCAGGCGCGCCTCGCTCCAGCCGGCCACGTTCTGTCCTTCGAAGAAGTAGTCGCCTTCGTTCGGCACGTCGAGCAGGCCGAGCACGCTCAGCAGGGTGGACTTGCCGCAGCCGGACGGCCCGGTGATGGCGACGTATTCGCCGGCCGCGATGTCGAGGTCGACGCGGTCGAGGGCGCGGGTCTGCACTTCGCCCGCCTGGTGGATCTTGGAGACGCCCCTGAGTTTCAGCATGGTGCTTCCTTTCTGATTGTTTGTTCGCTTATCGGTTGATCTGCAGCTGCTCGGCCTTGCCGAACGGCCCGTAACTGGAAATGACGACCTGCTCGCCCGCGCTCAAGCCGGACAGGACCTCGACGTGGCTGTTGTTGCGGCGGCCCAGGCGCACGGCGCGCTTCTCGGCGCGCCCGCTGGCCTGGTCGACCACGAAGACCCAGGCGCCGCCGGTATCGTTGACGAACGCACCCGTCGGCAGCAGCAGGGCCTGGGCCGGCTGGCCCAGGGTCAGCTGCGCGTCCAGGCTCTGGCCCGGGCTGATCACGGCCGGCTGCTCTCCCGTGAACACCATCTCGGCGGTAAAGCGGCCATCGCGGATTTGCGGGAACACCGCGCTCACCTTCAGCGGGTAAGCCTTGCCGTCCTGGGTCACGCTGCCCGCCAGGCCGCGCGTCACCCGGCTCAGGTAGAACTCGTCGACTTGCAGCGAGAGCTTGAAGCGCTTGGGGTCGTCGATGCGGCCGATGTTCTGGTTGGGCTGCACGGTCTGGCCCACCTGCAGGCGGAAGTCGGTCAGCATGCCGGCCGCCGGCGCACGCACGGCCAGGGCGTCGACGGTTGCGCTGACCAGCTGCAGGCCGGAGGCGAAGCCGTCAATCGCCGTTTCCATCTGTTGCAGGCCGCGCTGGCGTACGCGCTCCTCCAGCTCGAAGCGGCGCTGTTCGTTGTCCAGGGTGCGGCGCTGCTGGGCCAGGCGGTCGCTTGATTCTTCCAGCGCCACCGCCGAGATGAAGCCCTGCTGGGCCAGCCGGCTGTTGCGCGCATGCTGCTTCTCGGCCTGCTGCACCGCGAATTCGGCATCCGACAGGCGGCGGCGGTGTTCGCTGCGGCTGGTTTCCTGGGCCACGCGCAGGTTGGCCAGGTTCGAGATCTGCTGCGCCTGTTCGGCCTGGCGCTCCAGCAGCGCCAGGTTGCGCAGCGGGTTGGACAGGCGGAACAGCAGCTGGCCTTTGTCGACCGCCTGGCCGTCCTCCACCAGCACTTCCTCGACGCGGCCGGATTCGACCGAGTCGAGCATGATCGAATTGAGCGGCTGCGCGGTGGCGCGCACCACGATGTCGTCGCGGAAGATGCCGGTGGTGGCGCTGGCCAGGCGCACGTCGGCGCTGTCTACCTGCAGGCCGTGCGGCATGGTGTGCCAGGCGCCGGCGCCGAAGGCGGCGAGCAGGGCGAGGGTCACGCCGGCGCGCACATACAGCTTGGCGCGGCGCTTGGGCATCACCACGTCCATGGCGGCGCCGGTGACGGCCTGGGCTTGGGGAGGGAGTCGGTCCATAGTAGTCGGGTATTCGAGACTGCGGGTTGAAATGCCCCAGTCTTCGCAACTTCCGTGCCATCCCGGTTTTGGCGCTTGCGAATGGCGATTCGAACAAATGTGTCCGGATTCGGACAGGTATGCATGTTCGCAGGCGGACAGGTGTCCGGCTGGCTGTCCACAGCGCGGATTGGCGCTGCTAGAATGCGATTCTGTCATTACCCGCGCACGAACGCATGTCCCCATCGACCGCCTCCATCCTGATCCTCGACGACGACGAGGACGTCGCCTGCGCCGCGCAGATGCTGCTGCGCCGGCGTCACGGAAAGGTCGCGACGCTGGGCGATCCGCGCGGGCTCGACGCGGTGCTGGCAGAAGGCGTACCCGAGCTCGTGCTGCTCGACCTGAACTTCACCCCCGGCCGCATCGATGGCGCCGAAGGGCTGGCGGTGCTGGACCGCCTGCGCGCGCTGCCGCGCCCCCCCGGCGTGATCGCGCTGACGGCCTATGCCGACATTCCGCTGGCGGTCGAGGCGCTCAAGCGCGGCGCCAGCGATTTCATCACCAAGCCCTGGGACAATGCGCGCCTGGTGGCGGCGGTCGACGGCGCCCTGGCGCGCCACGCCGCCACGGCGCCGCTCGACGCGACTCCGGGCCAGGCGGGCGCCTCGCCGCTGATGGGCGACTCCGGCCCGATGCGCGAGCTGCGCGCGATGATCGCCGCGGTCGCCCCGACCGAGGCCAACGTGATGGTGCTGGGCGAGAACGGCGTCGGCAAGGAGCTGGTGGCGCGCGCCATCCATGCGGCCTCGAAGCGCGCCGGGGAAACCTTCCTGGCCGTGGACATGGGCGCGTTGCCGGAAGCTACTTTTGAAAGCGAACTGTTCGGTCACCGCAAGGGGTCCTTCACCGACGCCAGGTCCGACCGCGCCGGGCGTTTCCAGGCGGCGCGCGCCGGCACCCTGTTCCTCGACGAGATCGGCAACATGCCGCTCGGCGCCCAGGCCAAGCTGCTGACCGCGCTGGAGCGTCGCGAAGTCACGCCCCTGGGCGCGGACCGGGCCGAGCCGATCGACGTGCGCATCGTCAGCGCCACCAACCTGGAAGAAGCGCGCCTGTTCGACACCTCGGTATTCCGGCCCGACCTGTTGTTCCGCCTGAACACCATCGTGCTGCGCGTGCCGCCGCTGCGCGAGCGGCGCGACGACATCCCCCAGTTGCTGCACCACTACCTGTCGCTGTACGAAGGCCAGTACGGGCGCCCGGTGCGCGAGCTGACCCCGCACGCGCTGGACGCCCTGTGCGCCTGGCCCTGGCCCGGCAACGTGCGCGCGCTGCGCCACGCCTGCGAGCGCGCGGCGATCCTGGCGGCGCAGCCGGAATACCGCTTCGAGGATTTCGGATTGTCGGCGCCGGCTGCGCCACCCGCCGCGGCGCCGGCCGTGGAGACGCCGGCGCAGACCGAGGACTTCAGGCTCGGCACGCTGGAACGCGACACCATCGCCGCCGCCCTCGACAAGGCCAAGGGCAACATCAGCCTGGCGGCGCGCATGCTGGGCCTGAGCCGCGCCGCGCTGTACCGCAAGCTGGGCAAGCATGGCATCTGAGCCACGGCTCAAGGCCAGCGTCCTCTTGTCAGTGGCGGGCGTCGCCGTGCTGGCCTTCGGCGCCGGCATGGTCCACGATTCGCCGCGCCTGGTGGTGCTGTGCGCCCTGGCGGCGCTGCCCTTGCTGTGGACGCTGTGGGGCTGCCTGGAGCGGCTGGCCATGCTACGCCATCCCAAGCCGCCCGAACCGAAGGCCGTCCTGACCATCGAACAGCAGCACCTGGTCGACAATGCGCTGGCGCTGGAGACCAGCCTGGAGCACGCGCCGATCGCGCTGTTTCGCATCGAGGGCGCGGGCGAGGAAGCGGCGGCCACGCTGGTAAAGCCCCTGAACGGCAATGCGCGCAAGCTGGTCGCGCCGGGCCGCGCCGTCGAACCCGCCGCGCTCTACCGCCAGCTGGCCGGCCAGCCCGGCGAACGCCGCACCATGATCCAGTTCGATACCGAGCGCGGCGTCGAGCGCGCGCTGCTGGCCGTGTCCGAGCTGGTGCTGCAGGGAAGAAGCCAGCGCCTGGCCGCCCTGATGCCGGTCGAGAGCGAACTGGAAGCCGAGGCCCTGAACGCCTGGCGCCAGCTGGTGCACGTGCTGACCCACGAGATCATGAATTCGCTGACCCCGGTGGCCTCGCTGTCGCGCACCGCGCGCGACATGCTGGACGAGGTGCGCGCGGCGCTGCCGCAGGATGTCGCCCACGACCTGGTCACCGCGCTCGACGCCATCAGCCGGCGCGCCGACAGCCTGGCCGACTTCGTGGCCAGTTACCGCAGCCTGTCGAACGTGCCGGCGGCGCGGCCGGAACGCATCCACGTTGCCGCCCTGTTCGAGCGGGTGCGCGCACTGGTCGCCCCGGCCTGGCGCGCGCGCGGCGGCCAGGTCCAGTTCTCGGTGGAGCCGGCCACGCTCGAGCTGGTGGCAGACCCGGGGCAACTGGAACAGGCCCTGATCAACCTGCTCAAGAACGCCTTCGAAGCCAGCGCCGGCGTCGACAAGGCAGGCGCACGCGTCAGCGCGCGCCTGGTGCGCGGCGGCCGCCTGCGCATCGAGGTGGCCGACGACGGCCCCGGCGTGCCGCTCGAACTCGTCAACCACATCTTCACGCCCTTCTTCACGACCAAGAAGCAGGGCGGCGGCATCGGACTGGCGATGGTGCGCCACCTGGTGCACGAGAACGGCGGCACCGTGCGCTATGCGCGGCCGGTGGGCGCCGGGGCGCGCTTCGTCATCAGCTTCTAGGGCGGCGGTCGTCGGCGAAGAAGCTCGACGGCGTGCTGCCGAAGGTCTTCCGGAACATGGCGCTGAAGGCCGACTGGCTGGCGTAGCCGAGCTGCTGCGCCACCTGCCACAGCGGCATGCCGCGCGCGATCAGGGAAACGCCGTGGGCCAGGCGCACCTGCTGGCGCCACTGGCCGAAGCTCATTCCCAGCTCGCGTTCGAACAGGCGCGCCAGCGTGCGTTCCGAGGCGCCCGCCGCGTGCGCCCAGCCGGCCAGGGTCTGGGTGTCGCCGGGCGCCGCCAGCAGGGCTTCGCACAGGCTCTGCAAGCGCTTGTCGCGCGGCAGCGGCACGCGGATCGGGCGCGATGGGGCGCGCGCCAGCTCGTCCAGGATCAGTTCGCCGATCAGGGCGGCGCGCCATGGGTCGCGCGGCTGCTCGCCCGTCTCGAGGGCGGCGATCAGCTCGCGCAGCAGGCCGCTCACTTCCACCACGCGGCAGGTCTCGCCGCGGAACGGGTCGCGCGAGGCGTGGATGCGCAGGGGACTGAGGCGGGCCGCCTCCATCATCGTGACTGCGTGGACGACGTGCGGCGCGATCCAGATCGCGCGCTGCGGCGGCACGATCCAGCTGCTGTTTTCCGCGCTCACCCGCACCAGGCCGTTGTGCGCATAGGTCAGCTGCCCCCACTCGTGGCTGTGGGCCCCCACCGAGACGTCGGCGGGCAGGTCGCGGGCAACCAGGCTGACCGGACGCTCGCTGGTCGGGCCCGGTCCCGGAGTCGGAGGAAGCGAGGTTCTCGCAAGCGGCATGGCAGGTTCTCGACAAATCTTGACAGGCTATCTTAAATCGGACGCCGGAAATGTGCTTACACTGGCTTTTTCGGCAAGAGGGATGCGATGAACAACGACAACAGCTTGAAGCAGGATGCCCGCGTGATCGGCCTGGTCGGCCTGGCGCACGGCACCTCGCACTTCTATCACCTGATCCTGGCGGCCCTGATCCCCTGGCTCAAGCCCGCCTTCGGCCTCAGCTACACCGAGCTGGGTCTCCTGATGACGGTGTTCTTCGTGGTCTCGGGCGTGGGGCAGGCCCTGGCCGGCTTCGTGGTCGACCGCGTCGGCGCGCGGGCCGTGCTGTTCTTCGGCATGTCGATGCTGGGCGTGTCGGCGCTGGTGCTGGCGCGCGTGGACAGCTATGCCGGCCTGGTGGCGGGCGCGCTGCTGGCCGGCATCGGCAATGCGATCTTCCACCCGGCCGACTACACGCTGCTGAACCAGCGCGTCTCGCGCGACCGCCTGGCGCACGGCTTTTCGGTGCACGGCATCAGCGGCAACATCGGCTGGGCCGCGTCGCCGATCTTCCTGACCTCGATCGCGGCCACCCAGGGCTGGCGCGCCGCGCTGCTGTGGGCGGCGCTGCTGCCGATGGCCGTGCTGGCCTTGCTGGTGCTGAATCGCGCTGTCCTGTACCCGGATCCGATCAAGCGTACGGCCGGGACCGCCCAGGGCGGCACGCTGGGTTTCCTCAAGCTGCGCGCCGTCTGGCTGTGCTTTGGCTTCTTCCTGCTGACGGCGGTGGCGCTGGGCGGCATCCAGAGCTTCGCGACGATCAGCCTGGAATCGCTGTACGGCATTTCGCATGCGCTCGCCACCAGTTCCTACACCGCCTACATGCTGGCCTCGGCGCTGGGCATGGTGGCGGGCGGCTTCCTGGGCGCGCATGCGAAGCAGCACGACCGCACCGTGGCGGCGGCCTTCGCGGCGGCGGCGCTGCTGGCCCTGGTGCTGGCGGCGGGCGCCGGCCCGTCCTGGATGGCCTTGCCGCTGATGGGCCTGATCGGCCTGTGCTCGGGCGTGGCCGGACCTTCGCGCGACCTGATGATCCGCGCCGCCGCACCGCAGGGCGCGACCGGGCGGGTCTACGGCGTCGTGTATTCGGGCCTGGACAGCGGCCTGGCGATTGGCCCACTGCTGTTCGGGCTGGTGATGGATGCGGGCCGGCCGGGCTGGGTGTTTGCGGGCGTGGCGCTGTTCCAGGCGCTGGCGATCGCCACCGCGGTAGGGGTGGGCGGCAGTACCCGTGCGCGCCAGGCCGGCACGGCCGGGCAGGCAGCCTAGGCCGGTCCGAGCCTTACGGCCGGCGGCCGAGGCTGCGGCGTGTCCAGCTGCGGCGCATCCAGTTGCGGCTGCGATGGGTCCGCCAGCAGTGCGCCGGCGTCGCGCATGATCGAGAGCATGGTCCGCACGCAGGCCAGGGTCGGCACCCCGGTGTGGGCGTCGGCTCCCTTGGCGTAGGCACGTGCGATGCGGGTCGCGACCGGTGCGCCGCCAGGCACCTGTTCGCGGTACAGGCGGATCAGGGTGACCACCGTCTCGTGCAGGATGTGCTGCGCGCCGCGCGCGATGTTGCGTCCGCTGCCGACCTCGCGGACCGAGTCGGCGACGATCTGTTCGAGCTGGCGTTCGGCCCTGCCGATGAGCATGGCGACCTGGCCGGGAGTGAAGCTGATACGCATGCGTCTACCTCGTCTTCCGTGTTGAAATCATGCCGCCTCCTTGGCGACGGAGCCCGCTCGCGGCATCACCCGCGATGGCCGCACGCGCGGCGGCGGCGGCGGCGGGGCGAAGGGCCGGATCTGCGTCAGGGTGCCGGGAAAGGGCGCCACCGTATCGTCGATCTGGTGGACCTCGCCCGCGGCGCCTTGCAGGAACTGGGCAATCGCGATTCTGACAAGCGTGCGGTTGGTGAGTTCGGACGTCAGCCCGACTTTTCGGCTGTGGTACAGATAGGTCGAGATCACGCCGTCCTGGCCGGTGATCTCGACCTTCTTCGGCAGCGAAAAGCCGTAGCGTCCGCTGGCCCAGAGCTTCACCAGGCACGCGCCGCTGGTTGGGGTAGAAAAGCTGAAGTTCATGCATAAATCGTAATCCCGGCTGCAGGTATGCACGATTCGAAATTGTTCCAAACCGTAACGGACGAAATATTCGTTTCCGCGTGTTATGGCTGAGTCGACCCAGGGCTAGGCGCGGCCGGCAGAGTATGCTTTACTCTCGGTCAGCATCGACGGCCACGCAGTTTGCCTCGGGAGGATGGAATGCACAGCATGAAACGATCGTCCGTGATCGCCCTTGTCGCGATCGCTTTTGCCGGCCAGTCGCTTGCGGCCGAGATCATCCGCGGCCGGGTCGTCGATGGCGGCGCGCGCGGAGCGGGCATTCCCGCCGTCACGGTCAACATCGAGGACAAGGACGGGAAGCTGCTCAAGGCTGCCCTGACCGACGCAGCCGGCCACTATCGCCTGGAAGTGCCGGAAAGCGCCCGCTATGCCAGCTTCGACAAGCTGAAGTACCAGAACCGGTCGGCGCGCCGCACGCTCCAGCCGGGCGCCGCTGCGCAGGCCGACGTCATCCTGGTGGCGCAAGGCCGTCCGGCGGCCTATTACCGCGCCCTTGCCAGGGCATTCAAGGAGAGCGGGCAAACGCAAGCGCTGCAGTATGCCGCGAGCGTGGCCGCGCTGCCGCCGGCTGAACGCAAGCTGGTGACGGACGCGCTCACCGCTTCAGGCGCGGCCGCCGCGCTGGCGTCGGTCAGGCGCATTCAGGATACGGGCCTGCCGCGGACGCCCGACGGCAAGCGCTTCGACACGGCAAGCCCTTTCCCTCACTGAACGGCCGGCGGCGATGCGCTCGTCGCCCCCACGTAGAACACGCCGTCGAACTGCGGCGACGGCGGCACCAGCGAGAACGGGCCGGCTGGGGCTGGGTCGACGCGGTTGATGTCCCAGGCGGTGGCGCCGCAGGTGTCGGGCGTGGCGCCCCGGCACACCCAGGCGGTGCCGCCCGCCGTACCCACCGTGAGCGAGAGCGGCCTCTGGTCGGCCAGCAGGTAGATCGCGGATTCGTAATGAGGATTGAAGCGATTGCCCTTGCTGCGGATCGCATGCGGGGCGCCGACCAGTGCCACCAGCTGGCGGCCCGTCCCCTGGCGCAGTTCGGCGCGCAGGTGCTCGGCCATCGCGGCGCTGCGTTGCGGCGTCGCGGTCACGGTATCGATCGCGGTAATGCGGATGTCGGCGCCTTGCGCACGCAGCGTGCGCACCTGCTGGATCAGGCGCAGCATGTCGATGCTGGTCCTGCCATCCTGGCGCGGACTGCGCCACAGGCCGCCCCCCAGCAGCCGTTCGACGTCCTGCGGCGTGCCCTGGCTGGCCAGGAAGGCGTCGAGCGCGTCCTGTGCGCTCGACGGCAGTTCGATGGCCAGCGTGGTGCTGCGCTGCCGTTTCGCGCCAGCGCACAGGTAGGCGGCGACGAAGGCCGGCACCTCGCGGGTGCCGTGCACGTCGCCGAGCACCAGGAAGGGCGCGTCCGCGACCGCCGCCGGTATGGCTTCCAGCGGCGTGCAGGACAGGGCCGTGGCCGCGTGCAGCGGCAGCGAGGCGAACAGGGCGGACAGGACCAGGGCGGCGGTGGCGCGGCGGGGCGGCATGGGTGTCCTTCGTGAATGGCCGGGCCAGCCGGCGACAGCGCCAGCATAGTTGCTTGCGCGTTCCCCGGGCAATGCGCATTGCATGGGGCGCGCCCGGTTAAGCCTGCCTTAATCCCGAGCGCGGCGCGCGTTCGATGATCTGCGCCAGCGGCGCCAGGTCCACCGGCTTGACGAAGTGATGGTCGAAACCGGCCGTCTTGGCCAGCACCCGGTCGTGGGCCTGGCCGTAGCCGGTCAGGGCGAGCAGGGTCGCGGCCCGTCCACGCTCGCTGTCGCGCAGGCGGCGCGCCAGCGCGTAGCCGTCGATGTCGGGCAGGCCGATGTCGAGGATGAAGACATCCGGCCATTCCCGCTCCGCCTGCGCCAGCGCGTCCCGCGAATCGTGGGCGGTGTCCACCAGGTGACCGAGCGAGCGCAGGACGTCGGCCAGCGACAGGGCCGCATCGACGTTGTCGTCGACCACCAGGACGCGCCGGCCGCCGCCCGAGCGTGCCGGCGCCGCCGCTTGCCCTTCCCCCGGCGCCGCACCAGGCTCGCCGTCGAACACCGGCAGCGTCACCGTGAAGCTGCTGCCCTTGCCCAGGCCGTCGCTGTGGGCGGCGACCTGGCCGCCGTGAAGCTGCACCAGGCTGCGCACCAGCGCCAGGCCGAGCCCGAGCCCGCCCTGGGAACGGTCGGGGGTGCGCTCGGCCTGGGTGAACAGGTCGAACACGTGCGGCAGGATGGCGCGGTCGATGCCGATGCCGTTGTCGCGCACCGCGATCGTCACGCTCGCCGCATCGGTCTCGACCGACAGCGCGATGGTGCCGCCCTGGGCGGTGTACTTGGCCGCGTTGCCCAGCAGGTTGACGATCACCTGCACCAGCCGGATGCGGTCGCCGAACACCCAGCAGCGCCGCGACGTCATGTGCTGGTCGAAGGCCTGGCCGCGCGCTTCCATCAGCGGCCTGGCCTGCTCGACCGCGCTGGCGACGACCGCCTTGACGTCGACCCGTTCGCGCTCCAGCTCCACCAGGCCGCGCGTCACGCGCGAGACGTCGAGCAGGTCGTCCACCAACGAGGTCATGTGGCGCACCTGGCGGATGATCACTTCGCTCGACTGGCGCACCCGCTGCGGGTCGAGCGTGGTCATCGAGAGCAGCTGGGCGGCGTTGCTGATCGGCGCCAGCGGGTTGCGCAGCTCGTGCGCGAGCATGGCCAGGAACTCGTCCTTGCGGCGCGCCTGGGCGCGCAGCTCTTCCTCGCCGGTCTTCTTGTCGTGGATGTCGGTCAGGGTGCCCATCCAGCGCGTGGCCTTGCCGTTCTGGTCGAGCAGGGGCAGGGCGCGGTTGAGCATCCAGCGGTACTCGCCGGAATGGTGGAGCAGGCGGTGCTCGATCTCGTAGGGCGTCCCCAGGGCCAGGCTGTTGCGCCAGGCCGCGAGCAGGGCCGCCAGGTCGTCCGGGTGGACCACCTCGCCCCAGCCGTTGCCGCCGATGCGCTCGACCGGCAGGCCGGTGAACGCGCTCCAGCGCGCGTTCAGGTAATCGTTGGTGCCGCCGGCGTCGGCCGACCAGGCCAGTTGCGGGATGGCGTCGGCGATCAGGCGGAACTTGGCCTCGCTTTCCATCATCGCCCGTTCCGCCTCGATCTGGGCGGTGATGTCCATGTTGGCGGCCACCGCGCCCACCATCGCGCCCTCGCGGTCGTGGATCGCCGCGGCCCGCACCAGGATCGTGCGGCGCGTGCCGGGCTCGCCGAAGGGTTCGATCTCGAACACCCCGGCGGCCTGGACCTCGCCCTGCAGCGCGCGCGCGATCGGCCATTCGTGCGCCTGCACGCGCTGTCCCGCCTGTGCCGAACCATCCGGCCACCAGCCTTTCCATTCGGCGTACTCGCCGACCTCGCCCGGCATCGGATGCGCCCCCCAGATCTGGCGGTTGGTGGCATTCGCCACCAGGAGCTGGCCCGCGGCGTCGGCGTAGACGATGCCGACCGGCGCGGCGTCGAGCAGCACGTCGAGCCGGCGCGCGCTTTCGTCGGCGCGCCGTGACGCGGCCAGCGCCGCGCGCTCGCTCTCGATGCGCGCCCCCTCGGCGTGCTTGCGCTCGGTGATGTCGACGGCGATGCCGGCGAAGCGGCGGCTCCCGGTGTCCGGATCGGCGAACACCTTGCCGCGCGCGTTGACCCACACGTCCTGCCCGGAGCGCTGCGGGATCCGGTATTCGATGTCGTACAGGGTCTCGGTGAGGATGGCGCGGTCGATCGCGGCCAGCACGGCCGGGCGGTCCTCGGGGTGGATCATGTCGGTGAAGCGCACCAGCTCCGTCCCCTCGCGGGCGAGCGCGGCGTCGACCTGGAACAGGCGCGCGAAGCGTTCGTCCACATGGGTGGCGGCGGTGTCGAGGTCGTAGGACCAGGTGCCGATGTTGCCCGAGGCTTCGAGCGACAGGGCGAGGTGCTCTTCCGCCTCCTTGTGCCGGGCCAGCGCGCGCACCTTGTCGCTGACTTCGATGACCGTGCACAGCAAGCCGCACACGACGCCCTGGTCGTCGCGCACCGGGCTGTAGGAAAAGGTGAACCAGGCCTGTTCGCGGTAGCCATGGCGCTCCACCGTGGTGGCATAGTTCTCGAAGAAGAAGGACTCGCCTGCCAGCACGCGAGTGGCATACGGGCCGACCGTGTCCCACACCTCATCCCAGACCTCGGGCAGCGGCCGGCCGAGCGCATCGGCGGACTTGTTGCCGAGCAGGGGCAGGTAGGCATCGTTATAGAACAGTTCCAGCCGTGGGCCCCAGGCCAGGAAGGTCGGGAAGGCCGAGCCCAGCATGATGCCGAGCGTCGTGCGCAGGGCCGCCGGCCAGGCGGTGATCGGTCCGAGCGGGTGCGCGTTCCAGTCGTGCGCGTGGATCCGGGCACCTAGGGCGCCGCCGTTCGACAGGAAGGCTAGCATGGGTTCGGTAGGGGGCACGGCGGTTCGAACGCTGGGAAAACTGGCGATTTTACTGAAAAAATGGCAAGTGCCGCGCCACCATGCCGTTCAGTCCGGGTCGGCCGGCGCCGATTCGCCGGATTCGTGCAGGCCGCTGTCGACCACAGCGCGCATGGTCGCCAGCAGCTGGACGCCGCGCTCCGCGCCGAACTGCGCGTCGAAGCGGGCCTGGGCGCGGCGCCAGGCGGGAAGGATGGCCTCGACCTTGTCGCGCCCGAGCGCGGTCAGCTCGATGACGCGCTCGCGCCGGTCCTGCTCGCCGGGACGTACCTGCACCAGTTGTTCGCGCACTAGGGGCTGCAGGTTGCGCGCCAGCGTGGTGCGGTCCATCACCATGCTCTGTGCCAGCTGGGTCACGCTGGCCGGGCGCGGCCTGAGCCGGGACAGGATCGCGAACTGGGTCACGCGCAGGCCCGATCCGGACAGCATCTGGTCGTAGAACGAGGTGACGTAGCGCGAGGCCTGGCGCAGCGCCGAGCAGTAGCACGCGGTATCGGGAAGTGGCTGGTCGGGATTCATGCCGCGAGTATAGCCTTGCAGCGGCGCCCGCGCTCGGGTCCCGGGAGGCCGCCGCGCACTGCTGACATGCCGCAAACGCAGCGGGGCCCCGCCTTCTAATCTGGGGAGGCTCCCACAACCAGCCATCGCCATGAGCAGCCAGCCGTCCGTCCCCGCTTCCCCACGCGTCAGCGTACTCATGCCCACCTTCGAGCAGGCGGCCTTCATCGGCCGCGCCCTCGACAGCCTGTGGGCGCAGACCTATCCCGACTGGGAGCTCGTCATCGTCGACGACGGCTCCTGCGACGACACCGCCAGCGCCCTGGCGCCCTGGCTGGCCGACGCCAGGGTGCGCTACCTGCGCTTCGACAGCAATGGCGGACTGGGCCGCGCCATCAACGCCGGCCTCGACGCCGCGCGCGGCGAACTGCTGGCCTACCTGCCGAGCGACGACGTCTGGTATGCCGGGCACCTGGCGCAACTGGTGGCCTGCCTCGAGCGCGCGCCCGGCGCGGTGCTGGCCTATGCCGGCGTGCGCCACCACTACAACCGCAGCGCCGACGGCATCGTCCCGGGGGAATGCCTGCAACCCGTGCAATGCCTGCACCGCCGCACCGCACTGCGCTGGCGCGAGCGCGCCGAGCTCGAGAGCGACGACCTCGACCGCCTGTTCTGGACCGGACTGCGCGCCCAGGGCGCCTTCGTGCCGACGGGGGAGATCAGCTGCGAGTGGGTCGACCATCCGGGCCAGCGCCACAAGCGCATGCGCGAGCCGCTCGGGGGCATCAACCCCTTCCGCCAGCACTACCGGGTAGCCGGACCGCTGCGCTTCCATACCAGCACCGGCAACCCCATCGACGAGGAGCGGCTGTATGCGCAGGTGCGCGCCGCCCGGCCGCAAGACGCACGCAAGGGCTTGAAGATCGTGCTGGCCGGCGAGCTGGCCTATAACGCCGACCGCGTGCTGGCGCTGGAAGCCCTGGGGCACCGGCTGTACGGATTGTGGACGCCGGCGCCTTGCTGGTTCAATACGGTCGGGCCGCTGCCTTTCGGCCAGGTCGAGGAGTTGCCGCGCCATGGCTGGCGCGAGGCGCTGGCGCGCATCGAACCCGACCTCGTCTACGCCCAGCTCAACTGGCAGGCCGTGCCCTTTGCCCACGAAGTGCTGATGCACACGCCGGACATCCCCTTTGTCTGGCATTTCAAGGAAGGCCCCTTCATCTGCATCGAGAAGGGAACCTGGCCGCTGCTGGCCGACCTGGTGCGGCTGGCCGACGGCTGCATCTACAGCAGCCCTGAAATGCGCGACTGGTTCGCCACCGCTCTGCCCGGGCTGCCCATCGGGCGCCCTGCGCCTCGTCTTGAACATGTGCTCGACGGCGACCTGCCGCGCCGCGCCTGGTTCCTGCAGGAGCGCTCGCCCCTGCTGTCCGCAGCGGGCGCGGGCGGCCAGGTGCACACCGTGGTGCCGGGGCGGCCGATCGGGCTGCATCCGCCCACGGTGGCCGAGCTGGCGCGCCACGGCATCCACTTGCATTTCTATGGAGACTTTACGCAGGGCCAGTGGCGCGAGTGGATAAGGACAGCACAGGCGCTGGCGCCGGAACACCTGCACCTGCACCGGAATGTCGACCCGGACGGATGGGTGCGCGAATTCTCGCAATACGACGCCGGCTGGCTGCACGTGTTTCGCAGCCAGAACGGCGGCGACATCCGGCGCGCCGACTGGGACGACCTGAACATTCCGGCGCGGGTCGCGACCCTGGCGGCGGCCGGGCTGCCGATGATCCAGGTCGACAACGGCGGCGCCATCGTGGCAGCCCAGGCGCTGGCCCGGCGCCTCGGCATCGGGGTGTTTTTCGACAGCATCGAGGACCTGGCGCGCCAGCTGCACGACCGCGCCGCCATGGCCGCGCTACGCGAGCGCGTGTGGCAGGTGCGCGACGGCTTCTGCTTCGACTTGCATGTGCCCGGCCTGGTGGACTTCTTCGGGCGCGTCATCGCCCGGGCCGGACGGCAGGGGAGGGTGCGGGCCGGCGGGCCGTTGCGAACGCCGCTGCGGCGCGCAACTTAGCGCGCTCCCTGCCCTTTCCAGCCGAGCAGGTCCCCGCGCGGATAGCCCCATGCCGCCAGCGGCGACGGGCAGGGTTCGGTCGCGCGGACGGCATACGGCAGGGTCGAGAAGTTGGGCTGGTCGGGAGCGCCGAAGCGAATATCGGTGGCATTGCCCCCAGCCAGCGAGGGCACGCGGGCGAAGCGCAGCCAGGCGTCGAAGTGGCAATTGGTCCGCTGCAGCGCGCGGAAGTCCTGCAGGCTGCCGGTCTCGCTGAATTTCCAGGCCAGTGCCGCTGTCGCCGCAGGCACAGCCCGGGCGGCCGCTTCGGCTCCCCGACCCCCTGCGTCGCGCAGCACCGGCCTCCCGGCGGCTTCGCTTGCACTATCGGGCACACCGCCGAAGCGTTCCGGGCATGCCCAGACCGGGCTCAGGCCGGGCGCCAGGCTGAGCACGCCGACCCGTACCCCATAGCTGCCGGCGGCCGGCTTGTCGGACACGGTGGCAAAGGACCAGCACAAGGGATTGGCCGGGAAGGACGACAGTGCGATGTCGAGCACGCGGCTGCCCGGCGCCACCGTGTCGAGCGCGCTGCGGATCTCGGCGCGCGCAAGCTGCGCGCCCACGGCCTGGATGCCGACGAAGCCCACGCAGGCGAGGGAGGCCGCCACCAGTCCGGCACGCGCCCCCAGCTTGAGCCTGGCGCCGGCGACCAGCAGCGCCACCATGCCCAGCCCGGCGAGCGAACCCCATTGCAGGAAGCCCATCCAGGTAAACAGCACCGGCATGCCTGCAAAGAAGCCCAGCCCCAGCCAGCGCAAGCCGGTGCGCCGCGACAGCAGGGCCAGTGCAAAGCCGAGCGCGGTCCAGAACACCGGCTCGACGATGAAGACGAGGTCGCCGTACAGCCAGCGCGAATCGAAAGGGTGGAAGGGGTGGACCCCGTACACGTTCAGGCCGTCGAAGGACAGGTGCAGCACCATGCCCAGCAGGGCGGTGCCGACGACGGCGCGGCGGGTGCGGCAATCTTCCTGCAGCAGCCGGCGCGCTGCCGGCCACAGCAACCAAGTCAGGGCCAGCAGCAGGAGCACCTGCGGCAGCGCGTACAGCAGGGTATGCGTGTGGCCGCGGTGGTGGATCAGGTAGCCCAGCGGCGCCGGCAGCAGCGGCGTGAGCACCAGGTCGAGGTCGGGGAAATTACTGGCCAGCAGGCCGGTGAGCAGGAGGGCGCGGCGGCGGGTACGGCCCCGGGCCGGATCGCTTGCCGGGGGCAGGGCGCGCTCGACCAGTTCTCCCAGGGCCAGGCCGACGAGCGAGTGTGTCATGTTGTCCATATCTAAAGCTTACACCAATGGCAACCTTTGACGTAAATCAAGGTTTTTTGCGGGCTCTACGCCACGTGGTCACAGTTAAATTTGATCCAAGTCAAAAAATTCGGTGTTTCACTTGTTAGAATCGTGCGCTTGGAGTTTTGCCTTACGGCAACAAGGAGAAGCACGTGCGTACCAACCTGCCGGTCACCGGCATCGAATACCTGTTACAGGAAGGCCAGTCCATCGTTTCCAAGACGGACACCAAGGGCCGCATCACCTACGTCAACCCCAGCTTTGTCGAAGTCAGCGGCTTCGACGAGCACGAATTGCTCGGAAAGGCGCACAACATCGTCCGCCATCCGGACATGCCGCCGGAAGCATTTGCCGACCTGTGGCGCACGCTGCAGGCGGGCGAGCCCTGGACCGGCCTGGTCAAGAATCGTCGCAAGAACGGCGACTTCTACTGGGTGGTTGCCAACGTGGTGCCGGTCAAGGAGGGAGGCCGCGTCACCGGCTACATGTCGGTGCGTACCGCACCGAGCCGCGAGCAGGTGGTGGCGGCCGGCGAGCTCTATCGGAAATTCCGCGCCGGCGAGGCGAAGGGGCTGACGATCCACCGTGGCGCCGCACGCCGCCTTGGTTGGCGCGCCCGCCTCGGTGCGCTGCGTTCGCTGCCGCTGTCGCGCCGCCTCGGCATCATGATGGGCGGCCAGGCGGTGCTGATGGCCGCCCTTGGGCTGGCAGCGGACGGCTTGCTGTGGAAATTGCTGGCGGGCGCAGGCGTGGCGGCGACGCTGGCGGCCTGGGCCGAACTGCAGCGCACCATCGCACGTCCCCTGCGCGAGGCCACCGCCGCCGTGTATGCACTGGCCGGCGGCGACCTGTCGCACCCTTGCGAGCCGGGCCGCAACGACGAGATCGGCCGCCTGCAGCTGGCGCTGCGCCAGCTGAACGTCAACCTGAAGGCGATCGTCGGCGACGTGCGCCGCAATGTGGGCTCGATCGAGCATGCGACCCGCGAGATCGCGGCCGGCAACGGCGACCTGGCCAGCCGTACCGAAGCCCAGGCGGCCAGCCTCGAGCAGACCGCGAGCAGCCTGGCGCAGATCGCCGCGGCGGCCGGCCACAACACCGACAGCGCGGTGCGCGCCGACGGGCTGGTCGTGGCCGCCTCGAACGTCGCCGGACGCGGCGGCGAGGCCGTGGGCCGGGTGGGCGACACCATGGGCCACATCAGCGCCTCGGCCACCCGCATCGTGGACATCATCGGCCTGATCGACGGCATTGCCTTCCAGACCAATATCCTGGCGCTGAACGCAGCGGTCGAGGCGGCCCGTGCCGGCGAGCAGGGGCGCGGCTTTGCCGTCGTCGCCGGCGAGGTGCGCAGCCTGGCGCAGCGCTCGGCCGCGGCGGCCAAGGAAATCAAGACCCTCATCGAAACCTCGGTGCAGCAGGTCGGCGAAGGCAATGTGCTGGTGGGCGACGCCGGCCAGACCATGCGCGAAGTGGTGGCCAAGGTAGCCGAAGCGGCCGCGATCATGAACGGCATCACCGGCGCCAGCCGCGAGCAGGGCGCCGGCATCGCCCAGGTGAACGCGGCCATGGCCCAGCTCGACCAGATCACCCGCGAAAATGCCGCCCTGGTGGAAGAATCGGCGAATGCCTCGGCCAACGTGGCCGACGAGGCCTTCCACCTGGTGCAGGCATTGTCGGTGTTCAAGCTCGACGAGCAGGCGCCGGCGCGGCGCTCGGCGCCCACTGGACCGGCCATGGTACGGTAGGGCGGGCGGCGGCATTCGGCAGGCAGAGAAGCCGCGCCGTCAATGCCGCCCACCCCACGGTCCAGGTTCAGGAATGTTCGCAGACTCGTCCGTATTTGATGCAAGTCAAGGATTTCCAAGACGCTGATCAATAAACTGCCTGTTATTCGAGCCGTTTTGCAGTTCCGCAAACCGGCAGCAGCAGGAGTTGATTGACATGCATGCAACAGTGTTACCGGCCGTGGGCAAGCCCGTGGTTCCCATCCTTGCCCACCCGGCAACCCAGGCCGCCGCAACTTCCAGCGTCGACGTCGACCTGGACCTGCTCAAGCGCCTCGGCAAGAACGGCCCGCGCTATACCTCGTATCCGACCGCCGACCGCTTCGGCGAGGAATTCGGTTACCGCGACTACCTGCATGCCGTGGCCGGCCTGCGCACCCGCGGCGGCGCCCGCCCGCTGTCGCTCTACCTGCACATTCCGTTCTGCGACACGGTCTGCTACTACTGCGCCTGCAACAAGATCGTCACCAAAAAGCGCGACAAGGCCGCGACCTATCTCTCCTACCTGAAGCGCGAGATCGCCATGCAGGGCGCGCTGTTCGCCGGCATGAACGAGGTCGAGCAGCTGCATTTCGGCGGCGGCACCCCGACCTATCTTTCCGACGCCCAGATGGACGACTTGATGGCCCACCTGCGCCGCAACTTCCGCTTCGCGCCGGACGAGGTAGGCGAATACTCGATCGAGGTCGATCCGCGCACCGTTTCAAGCGAGCGGGTGCATACCTTGCGGCGGCAGGGCTTCAACCGCATCAGCCTGGGCGTGCAGGACTTCGACCCCGAGGTGCAGCGCGCCGTCAACCGCGTTCAGCCCGAGCATGAAACGCGTGCGGTGATCGATGCCGCGCGCGCCGCCGGCTTCCGCTCGGTGAGCATCGACCTGATCTACGGCCTGCCGAAGCAGACCCTGGAGACGATGCGCCAGACCCTCGACAAGGTGGTGGCGGCAAGCCCGGACCGCATCGCCGTCTACCACTACGCCCACATGCCGCACCTGTTCAAGCCGCAGCGCCGCATCGTGGAAGCCGACATGCCGTCCAGCGACACCAAGCTCGCGATGCTCCAGCTTTGCATCGAACGCCTGGGCGCGGCCGGCTACGTCTACATCGGCATGGACCATTTCGCCAAGCCGGACGACGACCTTGCCGTGGCCCAGCGCCAGGGCCGCCTGCACCGCAACTTCCAGGGTTACTCGACCCATGCCGACACCGACCTGGTGGCCTGCGGCGTCTCGGCCATCGGCGCGGTGGGGGCCACCTACAGCCAGAACGTCAAGACGCTCGAGGAGTACTACGACCTGCTCGACCAGAACGAGCTGCCGGTGGCGCGCGGCATTCGGCTCGGCATGGACGACGCGCTGCGCCGCAGCCTGATCCAGAAGCTGATGTGCCAGTTCGAGGTGTCGATCCCGGCGCTGGAGCAGGCCTTCCCGATCGTGTTCCGCGACTACTTCGCGCCCGAGCTGGCGCGCCTGCGCCAGATGGAAGAGGACGGCCTGGTGAGCGTCGGTCCGGAATGGCTGACCGTGACCATGAAGGGACGCCTCCTGATCCGCAACGTGTGCATGGTGTTCGACCGCTACCTCGCCGCCCGCAGCGAGGGTCCACGCCACTCGCAGACCATATGAACGTCAGCCTGTTCCCGGTATTCCTGGTCGGCCTGGCCGGCAGTGTCCACTGCGCCGGCATGTGCGGCGGCATCGTGGGCGCACTGTCGGTCGCGCCGCGGCCTGCATTCCCGGTCCCGGTGCGCACCGTGGCCGTCCAGCGCCTGGCGCCGGTGGCTGCGCACGTGGGGGCCTACAACGCCGGCCGTATCGCCAGCTATGCCACTGCCGGCGCCCTGGCCGGCGGCCTGGCGGGCGGCGCGGCCAGGCTTGCCGGGCTGCCGGCGCTGCAGCTCGGGGCCTACGTGCTGGCCAACCTGATGCTGGTGGCGCTGGGACTTTACCTGATGGATGCCTGGCGCGGCCTGGCGCTGCTGGAGCGAAGCGGGCAGGCGCTGTGGCGCCGCATTTCCCCGCTGCTGCGCCAGCTCGGTCCGGGCGCCACGCCGGGACGCATGTTCGCGGCCGGCGCGCTGTGGGGCTGGCTGCCTTGCGGGATGGTCTACAGCATGCTGGTGACGGCCATGCTGAGCGGCTCCGCGCTGGGTGGCGCAAGCGTGATGCTGGCCTTCGGGCTGGGCACGCTGCCGATGCTGGCGGCGATCGGCATGGCCGGGGTGCGCCTGCGCACCCTGTTCCAGCTGCGCCAGGTGCGCCTGGCCTGCGGCCTGCTGATCCTCGGCTTCGGCCTGCTCGGGCTGTGGCGCGCCGTCGGCGGGATGTCCGCGCCCGGCGCCGCGGCCCACGGGATGTGGGCCCACTGGATCGACGTCCTGTGCGTGGCGTCGGGAGCTGAAGCATGAGCGCGGTGCTGGCACAGGTCGCGCCGCCGGTAGGGGCGGTGGAGGGCGCCGAGGCAGCCGCCGCCAACGATGCCCTGCGCAGCGCCGGCCTCGGCGCCGCCGCCGCGGGCTGCTTTCACTGCGGCTCCCCGGTCCCGGAAGGCAGCCGTTGGCAGGCCCGGGTCGACGGCGCGCCGCGCAGCATGTGCTGTCCCGGCTGCGCCGCCGCGGCCGAGGCGATCGTCGCCGGCGGCTTCGCCGACTATTACAGCGTGCGTACCGAATACGCGGCATCGAATGCCGCCAGGGCGGACGAACCCGAGCTGGCGCTGTTCGACCAGCAAGGCATGCAGGGCGAGGGCAGCTTCTCGATCGAAGGGGTGCGCTGCGGCGCCTGCGTCTGGCTGGTCGAGCGCCGCCTGGGGCAACTGGCCGGCGTGCAGGAAGTGGCGCTGAACGTTGCCACCGGGCGCGTGTTCGTGCGCTGGGACCCGGCCCTGTGCCGCCCCAGCGCGATCGTGCGCGCCTTGCGCGCCATCGGCTACTTCGCCGCGCCCTACGATGTCCAGCGCCATGCCGAACGGATCGAGCGCGCACGCCGCACCCTGTTCCGCCAGCTGTTCGTGGCCGGCCTGTCGATGATGCAGGTGATGATGTATGCGGTGCCGGTCTACCTGGCCGAAGACGGCAGCATGGACGCCGACATGCGCGCGCTGATGGCTTGGGCCTCGTTCGCGCTGACCCTGCCGGCCGTGTTCTATTCGGCCCTGCCTTTCTTCGCGGGCGCCTGGCGCGACGTCAAGCGCGGCGTGCCCGGCATGGACGTGCCGGTGGCGCTGGGCATCGCGGCCGCCTTCGCCGGCAGCTGCGCCACGCTCCTCTCGGGCAAGGGCGAGGTCTACTTCGACTCGATCACGATGTTCGTGTTCCTGCTGCTGGGCAGCCGCTACCTCGAGCTGGGCGCGCGCCGGCGCGCCACCCAGGCGCTCGACACCCTGCGCGGCGGGGTGCCGGCCTCGGGCCTGCGCCTGCTCGGCGATCCGGCCGCGCGCGATACCGAGCTGGTGCCGGCGTCAAGCCTGGCGGTGGGCGAACTGGTGCTGGTGCCGCCGGGACGGGCGGTGCCGGCGGACGGAGTCATCGATGAGGGCACGACCGAGCTGGATTTCTCGCTGCTGACCGGCGAAAGCCGGACCCGCCGCATGGGGCCGGGCGAGGTGCTGCCGGGCGGCGCCGTCAATGCCGGCCAGGCCATCGTGGTGCGCATCACCGCGTCGGCGCGCGACAGCACGGTGGCGATGCTGGTCAGGCTGGTCGAACGGGCCGGCCAGGGCAAGCCGGCGATCGCGCTGTGGGCCGACCGCGTCGCCGCCTGGTTCGTGCTGGCCCTGCTGGTCTTGAGCGCGGCGGTCTACCTGATCTGGAGCACGGTCGACCCCGAACGTGCCTGGCATGCGGCGGTGGCGGTACTGGTGGTGTCCTGCCCATGCGCGCTGTCGCTGGCCACCCCGACCGCGCTGGCCGCGGCCACCGACCGGCTGCTGCGCCGCGGCGTGCTGGCCGTCGCCCCGCATACGCTGGAAACCTTCGAGCGCGCCACCCACGTCGTGTTCGACAAGACCGGCACCCTGACCCTGGGCCGCCCGGTGCTGCGCCAGGTGCAGCCGGTCGGTGCGCTCGACAGCGACCTGTGCCTGCGCATCGGCGCCGCGCTGCAGGCCGATAACTCCCATCCGATCGGCATGGCGATCCGCGCCGCGATGCCGGGCCACGGCTTGAGCGCGCGCGGCTTGCGCGCCGACATCGGGCGCGGCATCGAAGGCAGCATCGACGGCGTCGTCTACCGCATCGGCACCGCGGACTACGTCCAGGAGCTGGCCGGCGGCGTGGTGGGTTCGGCGGCGCCGGCCGGCACTAGCACCGCCTGGCTGGCCTGCGAAGGCCAGTGGCTGGCGCGCTTCGACCTGTCCGACGCACTGCGCGAGGAGGCCCGGGAGGTGGTGCGGCGCTTCCAGCGCGGCGGCAAGACCGTGATCCTGCTCAGCGGCGACGACCAGGCCGCAACGGCTGCGGTGGCGCGCCAGCTCGGCATCGCCAGCGCCTTCGGCGGCCGCCTGCCGGCCGAGAAGCTCGCCTTCGTGCGCGAGCTGCAGGCCGATGGCGCGGTGGTGGCGATGGTGGGCGACGGCAGCAACGATGCGGCCGTGCTGCGCGGCGCCGACGTTTCCTTCGCCATGGGACGCGGCGCCGAACTGGCCCAGGTGCATGCCGACGGCGTGCTGCTGGGCGACAGCCTGCTGCCGCTGGCCGACGCCGCCGTTACCGCGCGCCGCACCCTGGCGGTGATCCGCCAGAACCTGATCTGGGCCTCGGTCTACAACCTGGCCGCGATCCCGGCGGCGGCGACCGGCTTGCTCAACCCCTGGCTGTCCGGCATCGGCATGGCGGCCAGCTCGGCGATCGTGGTGCTGAACGCGCTGCGGCTGCGCAAGGACTGATATGGAAGCACTGTATTTGTTGATACCCCTGAGCGTGATCCTGGTCGCGCTGGCGGTATGGATCTTTTTCGGGGCCGCGGACAGCGGGCAGTTCGAGGACCTCGAAGGGCCGGGGATGCGGATCCTGGTGGACGACGA
The DNA here is from genome assembly GCF_002454935.1 of Massilia sp. UBA6681. Taxonomy (NCBI): domain Bacteria; kingdom Pseudomonadati; phylum Pseudomonadota; class Betaproteobacteria; order Burkholderiales; family Oxalobacteraceae; genus Massilia; species Massilia sp. UBA6681. The sequence continues at coordinate 28,129 of NZ_DKJX01000120.1, read as the reverse complement.
CCGGCCGGCCTGAGCACCGGCCTACATCGACGGTCCGCGCCCGGTATGCTGGTCTTTCTCGAGCTGTTCCTGGCACGCGATGCACAGCCGCACCGTGGGCGTGGCCAGCAGGCGCGCGTCCGGGATGTCGCGCCCGCAGGATTCGCAGATGCCGGCGCCGCCCGATTCGAGCTTGCCGATGGCGACGTCGATCTCGTGCAGGAGGCTTGATTCGTGGTCGGCCAGGTGCTGCTCGTTGTGGCTGATCATTTCCGATTGCGGCGCATCGTCGCTCTGGCCCTGGTGGGCGAGGGGACCGATGGCTGGCGCTTCGTCATCTTGCGGGCCGGTGCGCGAGCGCACGGTGTCGAGCAAATCTTGGCGCGCCTGGTGCAGGCGCTTGCTGAGTTCTTCCGATACGGATTGCGATAGAGGCGGCATGGCGCGGTTCCTTCCTTTCCGAGTGTCCGTCGAGATCCTTGAATGATCTCAAATCGCAGCCTTGATTTTTCAGTCAACACGCCTCGCGCACTCGGCCGCAAGATGCTGTTGCATAGCTCATCTGATGCTGAACAATTTGATTCACATCAAGGATTTTTGCACTGCGAAAAACGACACTCCTGATTGTCATCCATCAAGGTATTTTCAGGAGAGCATCTTGGACACCAGTCTAAACTATAACTACAAGATCGTGCGCCAGTTTGCCATCGCGACCGTCGTGTGGGGCGTGATCGGCATGGCCGCCGGCGTCTTCATCGCGGCGCAGCTGGCCTGGCCCGCGCTGAATTTCGACATCGCCTGGCTGAGCTACGGACGCCTGCGCCCGCTGCACACCAATGCGGTGATCTTCGCCTTCGGCATCTGCGGCCTGTTCGCCACTTCCTACTACGTGGTGCAGCGCACCTGCCAGGTGCGGCTGTTCTCGGACAAACTGGCCAGCTTCACCTTCTGGGGCTGGCAGGCGGTGCTGGTGTCGGCCGCGATCTCGCTGCCGATGGGCTTCACCCGCGGCAAGGAATACGCCGAGCTCGAATGGCCGATCGCGATCCTGATCACCGTGGTCTGGGTGGCCTATGCGGTGGTCTTCTTCGGCACCATCATCAAGCGCCGCGTCCAGCACATCTACGTGGCCAACTGGTTCTTCGGCGCCTACATCCTGGCGGTCGCCATCCTGCACGTGGTGAACGGCGCGGTGATGCCGGTGTCGGCGATGAAGTCCTACTCGGCCTACGCCGGCGTGCAGGACGCGATGATCCAGTGGTGGTACGGCCATAACGCGGTGGGCTTCATCCTGACCGCCGGCTACCTCGGCATGGTCTATTACTTCATCCCGAAGCAGGCCGAGCGCCCGGTGTATTCCTACCGCCTGTCGATCGTGCACTTCTGGGCCCTGATCTTCACCTACATGTGGGCCGGCCCGCACCACCTGCACTACACCGCGCTGCCCGACTGGACCCAGTCGATCGGCATGGTGTTCTCGCTGATCCTGCTGGCGCCCTCCTGGGGCGGCATGATCAACGGGATCATGACCCTGTCGGGCGCCTGGCACAAGCTGCGCTCGGACCCGATCCTGAAGTTCCTGATCGTCTCGCTGTCCTTCTACGGCATGGCCACCTTCGAGGGCCCGATGATGTCGATCAAGACCATCAACTCGCTGTCGCACTACACCGACTGGACCGTCGCCCACGTCCATGCCGGCGCCCTGGGCTGGGTCGGCTTCATCACCATGGGTTCGATCTACTACCTGATCCCGCGCCTGGCTGGGAAAAAGCAGATGTGGAGCCTGACGCTTGTCGATACCCATTTCTGGGTGGCCACCATCGGCATCGTCCTGTACATCGCCTCGATGTGGATCGCCGGCGTGATGCAGGGCCTGATGTGGCGCGCGGTGAACCCGGACGGCACCCTGACGTATACCTTCGCCGAAAGCGTCAAGGCCACCTATCCCTACTACGTGATCCGCTTCACCGGCGGCTTCCTGTACCTGTCGGGCATGGCGATCATGGCCTTCAATACCTGGAAGACGCTGAGCGGCACGAAGAGCGTGGATGCCCTGATCCCGCTTGGGCCGGCCAAGCCGCATCCGAACCACGTGCAGCCCGAAGCGGCGCACGCCTGAACCACCGGAGCACACAATGAAGAAGAAGTTTACGCATGAATGGATCGAGAAGAACCCCTGGCTCCTGATCGGCCTGGTGCTGCTCGTGATCTCCTTCGGCGGCCTGGTCGAGATCGTGCCGCTGTTCTTCCAGAAGTCCACCACCGAGCCGGTGGCGGGATTGAAGCCCTACTCGCCGCTGCGCCTGGCCGGGCGCGACGTCTACATCCGCGAAGGCTGCTACAACTGCCATTCGCAGATGATCCGGCCGTTCCGCGCCGAGACCGAGCGCTACGGCCACTATTCGGTCGCGGGCGAATTCGTCTACGACCACCCGTTCCAGTGGGGCTCGAAGCGCACCGGTCCCGACCTGGCCCGCGTGGGCGGCCGCTACAGCGACGAATGGCACCGCACCCACCTCGACAACCCGCGCGACGTGGTGCCGGAATCGAACATGCCGGGCTATCCGTGGCTGGCCAAGGCCAAGCTGGACCCGAGCGAGATCATCCCGAAGATGCGCGCGATGCGCCGCCTGGGCGTGCCCTACACCGAGGCCGAGATCGCCGCCGCCCCGAGCGAGGTGACGGGCAAGACCGAGCAGGACGCATTGATCGCGTACCTGCAGGGCCTGGGCACCCAGATCAAGACGAGGAACTAACATGGCACTCCAACAAATCTTTGATGACGCAAGCAGCGTCATGACGGTGATCAGCTTCGTGACCTTCCTGGGCATCGTTGGCTGGACCTACGTGCTGCGCAAGGGCAGCGATTTCGACAAGGCTGCCGCGCTGCCCTTCGCGGACGAGGCAGGGGAGAACGAGCGTGGCTGATTTCTTCAACGAGTTCTGGCACTGGTACGTGGCCGTCATCACGGTGCTGTCGATCCTGGGCTGCGGCATCCTGCTGTGGTCGCAGTCGAGCTACCGCGTCAAGCTGGGCGCCGACGGCACGCCCGAGAAAACCACCGGCCACGTCTGGGACGAAGACCTGACCGAACTGAACACGCCGATGCCGCGCTGGTGGATCGTGCTGTTCTGGCTCACCATCGTGTTCGGCTTTGCCTACCTGGCCTTGTATCCGGGCCTGGGCAGCTATGCCGGCAAGCTGGGCTGGACGACCACCGGCGAGTACAGGGCCGAGCTGAAACAGGCCAGGCTTGAGTTCGGCCCGCTGTTCGCCAAATACGCCAACCAGGACCTGAAGCTGGTCGCCGCCGACCCGCAGGCCCATGCCATCGGCGAACGCCTGTTCCTGACCTATTGCGCGCAGTGCCACGGGTCGGATGCGCGCGGCAGCAAGGGTTTCCCCAACCTGGCCGACCGCGACTGGCTGCACGGCGGCGAGCCCGACGTCATCAAGCAGAGCATCATGCAGGGCCGGGTCGGCGTCATGCCGCCGATGGGCGCGGCGCTCGGTTCGGACAAGGACATCGAAAGCGTGGCCCATTATGTGCGCGACCTGTCCGGCCTGCCGGCGGACCCGATCAAGGTCGCCTTCGGCAAGCCGAAGTTTGCCGCCTGCGTGGCCTGCCACGGCGTGAAAGGCGAGGGCAATCCGGCCATGGGAGCGCCCAACCTGGCGGACAAGACCTGGCTGTACGGCGGCAGCCCGGAAACCGTGATGGAGACCATCCGCAAGGGCCGCACCAACACCATGCCGGCCTTCGGCGAGTTCCTCGGCGAAGAGAAGGTGCACGTGCTGGCAGCCTATGTATGGAGCCTGTCGAACGGGGCGGAATTGAAACCCATCGTGACGGCGCAAGCAAAATGAACTCCCCTCAGGAGGCGGTGGTCCGCCTGTACGCGGCGCGCGAAGAGATCTACCCGCGCGAGATCAAGGGCCGCTATGCCTCGCTGCGCTGGGCCTGCGTCTGGCTCACCCAGCTGCTGTTCTACGGCCTGCCATGGTTCGAGATGCACGGCCGCCAGGCGGTGCTGTTCGACCTGGCCAGCCGCAAGTTCTATCTGTTCGGACTGGTGCTGTGGCCGCAGGACTTCATCTACCTGGCCGCGCTGCTGATCCTGTGCGCCTACGGGCTGTTCCTGGTGACGGCGGTGGCGGGCCGGGTGTGGTGCGGCTTCGCCTGCCCGCAGACGGTCTACACCGAGATCTTCCTGTGGATCGAGCGCAAGTTCGAAGGCGCGCGCAGCAGCCGCATCCGCCTCGACCGCCAGCCCTGGACGCTGGAAAAGATCGCGCGCAAGGGCGGCAAGCACGCGGCCTGGGGCCTGGTGGCGCTGTGGACCGGCTTTACCTTTGTCGGCTATTTCACCCCGGTGCGCGAGCTGAGCTTCGACATCGCGACGTTCGGGCTCGGACCATGGGAAAGCTTCTGGGTACTGTTCTATGGGCTCGCCACCTACGGCAACGCCGGCTGGCTGCGCGAGCAGGTGTGCAAGTACATGTGCCCGTATGCGCGCTTCCAGAGCGCGATGTTCGACAAGGACACCCTGATCGTCACCTACGACGCCGCCCGCGGCGAGCCGCGTGGCGCGGTCCATGCCCGCACCGGGACCCCGAATGGCGGCGACTGCATCGACTGCAGCATGTGCGTGCAGGTATGCCCGACCGGGATCGACATCCGCAAGGGCCTGCAGTACGAATGCATCGGCTGCGCCGCCTGCGTGGACGCCTGCAACGGCGTGATGGACAAGGTGGAGCGGCCGCGCGGCCTGATCCGCTATGCGACCGAGAACGCGCTGGCGGCGAAACTCTCTCCGCGCCAGGTGCGGCGGCGCGTATTGCGTCCGCGCGTGATGATCTATGCCGCGGTGCTGGCGATCCTCGGCAGCGCCATGGTCGCCTCGCTGGCGCTGCGCAACCCGCTCAAGCTGGATGTGATCCGCGACCGCGGCTCGATGGGCCGGGAAGTCGACGACGGGATGATCGAGAACGTGTACCGGCTGCAGGTGATGAACACGCTGGAACAGGCGCAGCGCCTGCGCATCACGGTGGACGGCATCGCCTCGGCGAACGTGGTGGACGAGGACGTGGTCGAGATCGATGCGGCCACCACGCGCGCCGTGCCGGTGCGGGTGCGCATCGCCGGTGGAGATGGCCGGCCCGGCTCGAACCGGATCGCCTTCACGCTGGCATCGACAGACGGCGCCGCGCTGCAGGTGACGGAAGAAGCGGCATTCATCGTGCCCAAGTAAAAAGGAGCAAACAAGATGCGAGCAAATACGAGCCTCCAGCCGGCCGCCCCCTGGTACCGGCACCGCTGGCCCTGGTTCCTGATGATCGGCCCCGTGCTGGTGCTGGTCGGCGGCTTCGTCATGCTCTCGCTGGCGCTGAGCCGCCCGGACGCGATGGTGGTCGGCGACTACTACAAGCAGGGCAAGGCCATCAACCAGGAACTGAAGCGCGACCGCGCCGCCAGCCGCCTCGGGCTGCGCTTCGAGGCCGGCTACGATGCTGCGGCCGGGCGCGTCACCGGCACCCTGCTCAGCCATGGCGAGCCGGTGCGCGCACCCTTCCACATCCGCCTCGCGCATCCGACCCAGCCGGAACGCGACCGCGTCCTGGAAGCCCTGCCTGACGCCCGCGGCCGCTTCGTGGCGCAGGCACCGGGACTGGAGGCGACCCACTGGCAGGTCGTGGTGGAGGGGAGCGCGCGCGACTGGCGCCTGGCGCGCAGCTGGAGCTGGCAGCGCGAGCCGGTGCTGGCGATCACGGCGGATGTGGACGCGGGGAGCGGCGCCAAGCCCTGAATCGGGCTGCCTCTTCCATGACAGCTTCATGCCGCGCGCTCGGCCGGCATAAAAACTTGCTATGAGCTAGCATTTGTTGTGCTATCCTCAATTCGTTTCTCTGCTTCAAAACTGAAGTAATTGTTTCCGCCCTACCCGCCGCGCATACATCGCGCGCGCCACACAAAGGAAGACAATGAAGAAGAAATGGATCGTGATAGTGCCTTTGCTGGTGCTGGCCCTTGCCGGCATCGCTGTTACCATGCCGATCTGGGCGCACTTGTGGCAGATGTATGTGCCGCAGCCTAAGGTAGCGATCGATCGGGGCACAAGCCGCGAGGCCATCGATGGGCTGATCACCCAATACAACAGGCACTATGTCTTGCCCGACAAGGCGAAACAGGTCGAAGCCTTCCTGCGCCAGCGCCAGCAGGAGGGCATCTACGATCGGGTGACGGACGCCGAACAGCTGGCGCAGCAGCTCACCGACGACGTCCAGCGCATCGCCCCTGACCGCCACATGATGGTCGGGTTCAGCGCCGACACGTTCCCTCCTGACAGCAAGGGCGGGCCGCGGCCGGAGACGCAGGCGGACTGGGAGCGGCGCAACAACTTCGTGATGCGCCAGATCACCTACGTCATGGCGAACCCGGTCGACAAGGTCGAGCAGCTGGACGGCAACATCGGCTACCTGAAGATCTCCGGTTTCCCGCCACCCTTCATCTCGGGTCGCAGGTTCGCCGCTGCCATGGATGAACTTGCCGGTACCGATGGCCTGATCATGGACCTGCGCGGGCACCGCGGCGGCAATCCAGAAGGCGTGGCCTTACTCATCAGCTATTTCGTGGACCAGCGTACCCGCCTCAACGACATCTGGGATCGCAGCACCGGCACCAGCCAGCAGCACTGGAGCGTCGACAAGCTCGATGGAAAGCGCTATGGCAGCAAGAAGCCGGTCCTGATCCTGGTCGACCCCGACACCAAGTCGGCAGGCGAAGAGTTCGTCTACACGATGCAGGCACTCAAGCGCGCCACGGTGATCGGCGCGCCGACCTGGGGCGGCGCCCACCCGTCGCGCGCCTTCCGCATCGGCGAGCATTTCCTTGCCTTCATTCCCAACAGGCGCGCCATCAACCCGATCACCGGATCCAACTGGGAGGGCGCGGGCGTGATTCCGGATATCGCGGCGGCGCCGGACAAGGCGCTCGGGGTGGCCGAGGACCTGCTGCGGCGCCGGCTCGAGGAGGGCGCCGCGCTGGCCGCCGCGCGGCAGTAAGCTCGCCGGCCAGCGCGCTCGGCCCCGCGGCGGATTACGCGGCCGCGACCCGGAAGGCGGTCACGACACCGGCCGCAAACGGAATGGCGCAGATCGCCGCCACGCCGATCAGGATTGGCGCAGCCCAGGAGCGGCGCGCATAGCTTTCGCCGTGGTGGTCGTCGACATGCTTGATCTGCTGGTAGGCCGACCCCGCACCCCAGGCGCCGAACAATGCCAGCGAGGCCCACCAGGGCACGGAGAGATCGTCGCGGCCAAGCAGCGCGCCCGCGGCGCCGGCGGCGTAACTGGCGATGGCAATCAGGAGCATGCCGGCGAACCAGTAGCGCGCTTGCCTGGCCTTGTCCGGCTGTCCGAGCCGCTCCCAGTTGCGCATGTGGAGCCAGGCGCCGAAGGCCGGTGTGAAGACCAGGCTCCACAGTGCGGCGGCGGTCGGGTTCCATAACGCGATCGCCTGGTTATCGCTGATGGGGATGCTGTCTGCCGTTTTGTCCATGCCTGTCTCCATTTGATTTCCAAGTGGAAACAGCATAGTTGCTCAGCACAGCAGCGCCCTTGACATGCGGCAGCAAGGCAACGCGCCGCCGGCGGCCGCTTGCGCTGCAACGACATCCTACTCGGCCTTGAAGCCGCGCCCCGTCGCCGCCCAGTAGATGCCGCCATACAGGTGGTGCAGGAACACCGGGTCGCGGTAGGTGGCCTGCATGTGCCCCAGCGCCGTGTAGAAGGCGCGCCCGCCATCGTAGGCCTGGTACCAGCTGATCGGGTGGAACGCGCCCATGCCCTTGCTCTTGCCGGTTTCGGGTTTGTAGGTGGACTCGTCGACGCTCAAGAGGTAATTCAGCTTGCCGGAAGTCGGCGGGCCGAACTCATACCATTCCTCGGTGAACAGGGTGCGCGGCGCGAAGCGCTCCATGCCGGGGAAGTTGCGGTCGCGCACCTGCAGCACCGCGGTCTGCACCGCCGGATGCACGTGGAACATGTGGCCGACCATCTTCGTGTACCACGGCCAGCCGTATTCGGTGTCCGAGGCGCTGTGCACGCCTACGAAGCCGCCGCCCTTGCGGATGTAGCGCTCGAAGGCGGCCTGCTGCTTGTCGTCGAGCACGTCGCCGGTGGTCAAGAGGAAGACGACGGCCTGGTACTTGGACAGTTCGGCGTCGTTCATCACGCGGCCCGCGTCGGCAGTCCAGAAGACCTTGAAGTCGTGCAGCTTGCCCAGTTCCTCCACGGCGCTCACGCCTGCGTGCACGGCGTCATGGTGCCAGCCGGCGGTCTTGGTGAACACGAGGACGTTGAACTGTTCGGCCTGGGCTGGCGCGGCAGCCAGCAGGGAAGCGCCCAGCAGTGCCGGCGCCATGAAAGAAAACTTCATTTTTGTCTCGATTATGAATTATTATTTCACCGCAACAATGGCAGTGAGCGCATGCCCGAAGGCAAGGGCAATAATAGTTCAATAATCGAACTTAATGGGCGGGGCCGAACGCGCGTGGCCGGCCCGACCAGGTAAGACGGGTATGCTGGACCACTTCGCTCCAGCTGTCCCCGATCCTGGTGAACTCCACCTGGTAGGGACGCGGTCCGGCAAGTCCGCCGCGCTCGTAGCGTACCAGCACCGTATCCGGCCGCACTTCGGCCCAGACCAGCCGCGCATGGAAGGTGCCGGGCTTGCGCACGCAAGCCTCGCTGAACGGCCCGCCGACGTCGGCCATGCCATCCTCGCGGCGCAGCAGCAGTTCGCGCACCGCGTCCGGCAATTCGGCCATGGTGGTCGGGTAGGTGGGTTCGGCGGCGCGGCCATCGATCCCCGCCAGCAGGAGGGCAAGGAAGGCAAGGGAGGCTATCGGGCGTCGGAGCATGCGCATGTCGGGTCCTCGTGGATGGCTCCGGCCCAGTCTAGCAGCGTATGGACGGCCTGTCTGTACATACCACGGGCGCGTTGTTTCTTTGACCTTTTTCATGTTAGATTCCTCCGCGGCAAGCACGGCGCCCGGCGCCGTCGACCGACACCACAACGACCAAGGATACGAGACCAAGATGCCATCCCTCTGCCAGCGCAGCCTGCGCGCCGCCATCGCCGCCCTGTTCATCCCCGCCGCCATCGCGGCGGCAAGCCTGCCGGGCGCCGCACTGGCCGCGCCCGCGGCCAAGGCAGCCAGCGCCAAGCCGAACAAGGCCTTCGATACCTGGGCCGACAAGTTTGCCGAAGACTGGGTGCGCCTGAACCCGCAGATGGCCACGTCCACCCAGTACTTCAGCGGCGCCGCGCAGGCGAAGCTGGACCGCGAGCTGACGCCGATGACGAAAGCCCATCGCCAGAAGATGCAGGCGCTGGCCAGGACCGGCCTGGCGCGCCTGGACAAGTGGATGGCCGGCCCGCTCGACGAAAACCAGCGCATCTCGGCCGCGGTCATGCGCTGGTCGCTGCAGAACGTGATCGCCAACGAGCCCTACGAGGACCATGCCTTCGTGTTCTCGCAGTTCAGCGGGGTGCAGGTCGGCCTGGTCAACTTCATGAACACCACCCATCCGCTGCGCAACCCGCAGGACCTCGACAGCTACCTGGCGCGCCTGGAGCAGGTCGGCACCCGCATGGACGAAGCGCTGGCGCGCGCCCGCGAGGCCGCCGCCAAGTCCCTGATCCCGCCGCGCTTCATCCTCGAGCGCGCGCAATTCCAGGTCGACAGCTTCCTCAAGCCGGCGGCGAACGAGAACGTCCTGGTGACCTCGCTGGCCCAGCGCACCGAGAAGATCGAAGGCCTGAACCCGGACGTGCGCAACGCCGCACTGGCGCGCGCCGCCCGCATCGTGGACGAGCGCATCCGCCCGGCCTACAAGCGGGTGCAGGAATTCATGGCCGAGATCCACCCGCGCACCGGTGACGTGGCCGGCATCTCGCGCCTGCCGAACGGCGCCGCGGCCTATGCGCGCGCGGTCGAGAACTTCACCAGCACCAAGCTGAGCCCGAACGAGATCCACGAGATCGGCCTGCGCGAAGTGGCGCGCATCGAAGGCGAGATGGATCGCCACTTGCGCTCGCTCGGCCTCCTTGAAGGCAACATCGAAACCCGCATGAAGCAGCTCGATGCGCGCTTCCAGCCGAAGGGAGAAGGCGACCCGCGCCCGGCCATCATCGCCAGCTACGGCGAGATGGTGAAGGACGCCGAGCGTCGCAGCGCCCCGCTGTTCAACCTGAAGCCGCGCGCGCCGGTCGAGGTGCGCCGCGTGCCGCCGCTGACCGAACCCTCGGCCGCCGCCCACTACACGCTGCCGGCGCCGGACGGCACCCGCCCGGGCATCTTCTGGGTGCCGCTGCGCGGGCCCAGCTTCGACATGATTCGCATGCGCAGCCTGGCCTACCACGAGGCGGTGCCGGGCCACCACTTCCAGCTGGCGATCCAGCAGGAACTGACCGGCATCCCGAAATTCCGCAGCCAGCGCATCTTCAGCGGCGGCAGCGCCCACGCCGAGGGCTGGGCGCTGTACACCGAGCGCCTGGCGGTGGAGCAGGGCTGGTACGAAGGCGACGTGCCCGGCCTGCTGGGGGCGCTCGGTTCGGAACTGTTCCGCGCCCGCCGCCTGGTGGTCGACACCGGCCTGCATTCGAAGGGCTGGACCCGCCAGCAGGCGATCGACTACGGCATCGGCGCCCAGGAAGTCGAGCGCTACGTCGTCTGGCCGGGCCAGGCGAATGCCTACATGATCGGCATGCTGCGCATCATCGAGCTGCGCGAGAAGGCGAAGAAGGAACTGGGCGACAAGTTCTCGCTCCCGGGCTTCCACGACCTGGTGCTGGGCGCGGGCTCGGTGCCGCTCGACGTGCTGGGCGAGCTGGTGGATGGCTGGATCGCCAAGCAGAAGAAGGCGTGACCGGGCCGTGAAGTCGACGCTGGCCATGCTTGCGCTGTCGGCGCTGTCCTGTGCGAGCGCAGCCGCGCCCCTGTCCGCACCCCAGGCCGAGGCCCTGACGCGCCGACTGCAGGCCATCGTCGACGACCCCGCCATCCCGCTCCCCGGCCTGGCGGTGGTGGCGGTCCGTGGCGGCGAGATCGTCTACAGCCGCCAGTTCGGCTACAAGCGCCTGGCCAGCGCTGCCCTGCCGGCGCAGCCGATGGATGCCGACACGATGTTCCGCATCGCCTCGGTGTCCAAGCTGGTGACCGCGCTGGGCGCCATGAAGCTGGTGGAGCAGGGCAGGCTGGCGCTGGACCAGGACGTCAGCGCCTGGCTCGGCTACCGGCTGCGCAATCCGCACTTCCCGGACCAGCCGATCACCCTGCGCATGCTGCTCACGCACACCTCCTCGCTGCGCGACGAGGGCGGCTTCAAGTTCGACCCTTCGGTCGACCTGAAGGAGGTCTTGCTGCCGGGCGGACGCCTGCACGGCAAGGGCGCCATGTGGTCCAGCACCCATGCGCCGGGGCGCTACTTCGAATACGTCAATTTCAACTCCGGCATCATCGCCACCATCATGGAGCGCGCCGGTGGCGAACGCTTCGACCGCCTGATGCGGCGCCTGCTGTTCGATCCGATGGGTCTGAAGGCCGGCTTCTACCTGGCCGACTTCACGCCAGCCAGGATCGAGGATGCGGCGACGCTGTACCGGCGCCGCGAGAAGGACGGCGACGAACGCTGGGACCCGCAAGGCCCGTGGATCGCGCAGTCCGACGATTTCCACGTCAACCCGCCAGTCGCGCCGCCGGGGCTGGAGCGCTACGTCGTGGGCACCAACGGCACCCTGTTCGGCCCGCAGGGCAGCCTGCGCATCTCGGCCAACGAGTTGGCGCAGCTCATGCTGATGCTGATGAACGGGGGTGACCATCAGGGCCGGCAGATACTGAAGCCGGAAACGGTGGCCGCCATGCTCGCGCGCCAATGGACCCTGCGGCCGGGCAGCGGCAACGGCGACAGCGACAACTTCCGTGGCCTGTACCACGCCTGGGGCCTGGGCAACCAGCACTTCCTCGATGTCAGCATTGTCAGGGACGGCCGGGCCAGCGGCGATCGCCTGGTGGAAGGCGGCGGCTTCACCGGCGTCGGCCACCTGGGCTGGTCCTGGGGCCTGAACGCCTTGTTCGTGTTCGATCCGACAACGAAGAACGGCATGATCTACGTGGGCAGCGGCGTGGGCGACGACCCCGACCGCCACCCCGGACGCTTCTCGTCCGAGGCGCGCTTCCAGGAACGCATCACGGACGCCCTGTACCGCGGCGCGATCGCCGCACCGAAGGAAGGAGCACCGTAATGCCCGACTGGCTAAGCGCAGTTGCACAAGGATTGTTCTGGGTGCTGGCGATGACGCTGACCATGCGCTGGCTGGCGCGAGGCAGGCAGCGTGGCGCCCCCGTCGCTGGCAGCGGCTGCGTGCAGCATCACGCGGGTTCGCTCGTCATCGGGGTGATCTGCACGCTGTTCTTCGTCGGCGTGATGGTGGCGGCCAGCATCTGGCCGGACGAGGGCGTCAATGCCTGGTTCTATGCCTTCATGACGGGCTTCGTACTGCTGGGGGCCTACCTGGTGGCCGACTGGCGTTTCGCACGCCATACCGTGTCGGACGCAGGCATGGATTTCGGCCGCCCGACAGGCCGTCGCGTGGCTTTCGGCTGGGCCGAAGTCCGGCACGTCCGCTTCTCGAAGAGCTGGAACTGGTTCAGGATCGAGCTGCAGTCGGGCGAGGTCGTGCGCGTGTCCGGCATGATGACGGGCCTGCCCGAATTCGCCGCCAAGGTGCTGGAAGGGGTTCCGGAAGCGCGCATCGACGCCGGCACCCTCGCGATGCTGCGCGACACCGCAAACGGCAAGCTCCCCCCGGTCTGGGAGTAAGCGCCCGGCAATCGTTGCCACGGTTCCGCTTTGCCTCTACACTGCTCGCGCACACGCTGTCTTTCACGACCTTCTTTCGCAGGAGCGCAGCATGGAAACACAAGAAATCTACCGCGGCCGACTCATCGACCACATCCAGCTCGTGGTCAGGGACCTGCCCGCATCGCGCAGGTTCTACGGCGCCGTGTTCGAGGTGCTGGGCATTCCGCTGGGCGGCGCGGGCGACGATTATTTCTGGGCCGACGAACTCTTCATCTCCAGCCGCGACAGCGCGGCCGCGCAAGGCGTGCTCACCGGCCGCCACCACCTGGCCTTCCAGGCGCGTGACCGCAAGATGGTCAATGCCTTCTATTTCGCGGCCCTGGCCGCCGGCGGCAGGGACAACGGCCGCCCCGGCGAGCGCGCCTACCACCCGGGCTACTACGGCGCCTTCGTGCTCGACCCGGACGGCAACAACATCGAAGCCGTCTACCACGGCGAGGCGAAGCAAAGCGCGCCACACGTGCGCGTGAGCTTCTGACACGGCGGCGCAGCCTGCGGTGGAAACCGCTATACTGCGCCGACCATGCGCATCCAGATTTTCTCCGACCTGCACCTCGAACGCTACGCCGGTTTCAATCCGCAGATCCACGCCGACACCGACGTCGTCGTGTTGGCGGGCGACATCGGCTCCTACCAGGCCGGGTCGCGCCTGACCGACGCCGATTTCGGGCTCGAACGCTTCTCGCCGCTGCGCCCCGGCGCCAATGGCGCGCGTGTCCTGTACATCCCCGGCAACCACGAATTCGATGGCCTCGACTACGACCAAGCCTACGCGCGCCTGCGCGCCAGCTGCGCGCGCCTCGGCATCGAATGGCTGGACCGCGAAACGCTCGTCATCGGGAGTATCCGCTTCATCGGCACCACGCTGTGGAGCGACTTCGACGCGCTGGCGCTGCGCGAGCAGGAGCTGAGCAAGCAGCTGCAGAAACGCGAAAAGGCCTTCCGCGCCGCCAACTGGTACCTGTCGAAGAACACCACGCTGAAGAACGGCGAGAAGGTGCTGGCCGAGGGCATCCGCGAGATGGCGCTGGACTGCCAGGACTGGCTGCGCGGGGCGCTGGCGGCGCCCTTCGAGGGGAGCACGGTGGTGGTGACCCATTTCGCGCCCAGCCTGCAAAGCGCCGACCCGCGCTACGGCCTCACGCCCGGCACCGCGGGCTTCTGCAATGCGCTCGACGGCTTGTTCCCCCAGGCCGACATCTGGATCCACGGCCACCTGCACTGCGCCAACGACTATGTGGTCAGCGGCGTCGATGCCGGCCGGCCCTGGACCTGCCGCGTGGTGGCCAACCCGCTCGGCTACCTCAGCAAGGGCGAGCAGCAAGCATTCCGGCCCGAGCTGGTGATCCAGGTGTAAGAAGGGAGCGCCTGGCGCTCCCTGGAACCGCTCAATTGCGGTGGGCGGCGGCGCAGGACACCACGCCAGCCAGCAAAAGCACCAGCGCCGCCGCCTCCAGGCCGCTGGGCCAGCGCGCCTCCCACAGGAAGCCGTAGAGCGAGGCGAACACGGTCTCGAACACGATCATCTGGCCCATCAGCGCCATCGGCAGGGCGCGGCTGGCGTAGTTCCACAAGGCGTTGCCGATCACGGAACAAAAGATCCCGACCGCCGTCACCACGCCGAGGAACTGCAGCCATTCGCTGCCCGTGTGCGCGGCGCCGCCAGGCGGGAAGGCCGGCAGCGCCAGCAGCAGGGCCTGGGCGCCCGTCATCACCCCCACCAGCAGGCTCCATTCGTTGGCCGAAATGCCCTCGAGGCGCGCCAGCCAGCGCCGGTTGACGGCCGCATAGAAGGTCCACGACAGCAGCGCGCCGATCGCCGACAAGAGGCCGATGCCCGACCCGCCATCCAGGGAAGACAAGGAATCCCAGCTGATGCAGGCCAGGCCGGCCCCGCCCAGCAGCAGGGAGGGGACCAGGCGCCGCAAGGACACCGCGCCGTGCTCGCGCAAGCCCGCCAGGGTCACGGTGATCGGCAGCAGCCCGATCACGATCGAGGTCATGGCCACGCCACCCAATTGGACGGCCTGGGCCAGGAACAGGTAGTACACGATGTTGCCCGCCAGGCTGAGCCAGGCCAGGCCGCGCCAGTCGGCCCGGGTCAGGCGCTGCCTGAGCCGCGGCCAGGCGCGGGCGACGAGGATGGCGGCGACGATGCCATAGGCCAGGTAGCGGCCCGCCGCCAGCTGCAGGGCCGAGAAGCCCGGCACCAGTTCCGGGGCCAGGAACACCAGGCCCCAGAAGGCGCCCGCGGTGATGCCGGCGCCGATGCCGAGCTGGGTGGTGTGGGCTGTGGCGTGAATCTGCGAAAGCATGGTCGATCTCCTTGGGAAGGGAGATTGTCGTCCGGATGCCCGCGGCGCTCTTGACCCTGGCTACTGCTGGTTTGACAGATTCTCGCGATACGCGCGCCGGTAGGCCGCGGGCGTGGTGTCCATCGCCCTGCGCATGGCACGGGTCAGCGCGCTCTGCTCGGAAAAGCCCGCTGCCAGCGCGATCTCGGCCACCGGGCGCGCCGTCGCACGCAGCCATTCGCAGGCATGGCGCAGGCGGCAGTCCAGCAGCCAGTCGTGGGGCGTGCTATCGCGCTCTTCGCGAAACAGCGCATGCAGGCGGCTGACGCTCAGGCTGGCGGCGCGCGCCATGGCCTCGGTGGTCCAGGGCAGGCCAGGTTCGGCCTCGATGCGGGCGAGCAGGGCCGCCAGACGCGAGCCAGGCGCGGGCGCGCCCAGCACCAGGGTGTCGAGCAGCAGCGGGGTCCAGCCGGCCAGCACGGAAGGCGCGGGCGGCCGGGTGGCGGCCATGATGCCCATGAATTCGACCAGCTTGCGGGCCGCGGGACCGATGGCGCCGAAGGGCTGCTCGAGCAGGCGCTGCCAGGGTCCTTGCGCGAAGGTATCCGGTCCCAGGTCGACGATCAGCGACCGGTTGGCCACCGGGCTGCACTGCGAGTGCCAGGCGCCGGGCGCCACCACCGCCACGCGCAGCGGATCGAGCCGGGCCTGGCGGCCTTCGATTTCCACGGCGACTTCGCCGCTCACGGGCAGCACCAGCTGGCCGAACTCGTGGCGGTCCGAGCTGCGCGCGGCGCCATAGCTGCGCAGGTGCAGGTCGAGCAGCGGCGCAGCCATCCTGGCTGATCCTAGCCCATCGGGCTGCAGACGTCGGTGCCGGCCGCCAGCGCCTTGAGCTTGGCCGGGTCGAGCAGGGTGACTTCGCGCTTGTCGACCTGCAGCCAGCCCTGCTTCTTGAAGCGCGACAGCAGGCGGCTGATGCTTTCGATGGTGAGCCCGAGGTAGTTGCCGATGTCTTCGCGCGACATGCGCAGCTGGAAGCTGTGCGGCGAATAGCCGCGCGCCGCGTAGCGTGCCGACAGGTTGACCAGGAAGACGGCAAAACGCTGCTCCGCCCGCATATTGCCGAGCAGCAGCATAACGTTCTGTTCGCGCGTGATTTCCTGGCTCATGATGCGGTGGAAGTGGCGCAGCAGGGCCGGCACGTGGCCGAACAGCTCTTCCAGGCGCGAGAACGGGATCTCGCACACCTCGCTGTCCTCGAGGGCCACGGCGTCGCAATGGTGGGTGCCGCTGATGGCGTCCATGCCCAGCAGTTCGCCGGCCATCTGGAAGCCGGTGATCTGGGCTTCGCCGGCGGCGTTCACCTGATAGGTCTTGAAATGGCCGAAGCGCACCGCGTACAGGTTGCGGAAGGGCTCGCCCATGGCGTACAGGCGCTCGTCGCGCGCGAGGCGGCGGCGGCGGCCGATGATCTGGTCGAGGCGATTGATGTCGGCATCCTCGAGGCCCATCGGCAGGCACAGCTGGTGCATGCTGCACGCGCTGCAGCTGGCCTTGAGGGCCTGGATGACCTTCGCTTCGCCCGGGAGCGAGATGGGTTGGTTCATGGCATGGAAACGAAAATGCTGACGCGGCCATTATAGACAAAGGCCGCGTCCGCGGGTTTCATTTCCAAATAACAAGCCCGATTACAGGTGATGCCGGTGTTCCGCCTTCATCCTGTAGTACTCCTGGCGGCCCTTGGCGCGCACGGTCGCGGCGACCTCGGCTGCTTCCTGCGCCGCCTGGTTCACGGTCGCGAAGGCGTCGGCGTTCCCCTTGAGCGCTTCCACGGCCTGCTGCGATTGCGCCGTGCCCGCCAGCGCCAGCCCGAAGGTGGCCGACACCGCCAGCTCGGCGGCCAGGGTGTCGAGGCTCGGCGCCACCACGTCCTGCGCCGCCTTGGCCGCCTGCAGCTCGGCGCTGGCCTGGGGCGCTGCCAGCGTGCGCGCCAGGTCCATGTCGCCGGCGACCCGCGCCAGGAAATCGAGCGCCGCGCGGCTGCCGGACCGGTTGGCCAGGTCGCCGAGGCGCAGCAGGGCCGTGTTCCTGGCATTGAACACGGCACGGCCGGCGCGCGGCTGCTGGACGAAGTCGATCATCGGCTGGACCGCGATCTCGCTGCCGATGTAGCCGAGGGTGGCCACGATCTGGGTCAGGAACTCCTCGTGCTGCTCCGGCTCGTTCACCAGCCAGTCCAGCAGCAGGCGGGCGTCCTTCTCGCCGTACTGCGAGGCCAGCTCCCATGGCACGCCCTCGATCCAGTGCTGGGAGACGAAGTCGCGCACGTCGGCAGGCAGCGCCAGGCCGCCTGCGCCGCAGGAGCAGCCGCCGGCGGCCATCACCTTGCCGCTGATGCTGAGCGGGCCCGAAAGGAAGGCCGAAGACTCGGCCGCGTTGACCACGTGGTGGTCGGCGCCGACGGACGGGTACATGACCGCGCGCGGGTCGTCGGTGCGGTGGCTGAGGCCGCAGTTGTGGTCGTACTCGTGCACCCAGATCAGGCCTTCCTGGTTCGCGGTGAAGCGCACCGCGGCCACGTTGACCGAGGCGCTGCCGACCGGGGCGCAGCCGATGATGCCGTCGCCGGGGCCGCCGCACCAGCGGATGGCCTGCACGATCTTGACCCCGCTGCCTGCGGTCAGGAGGGCATTCAGGTCGTTTGACGTCTGGATGGTGCCGGGGATGTTCGCCGGCAGCAGCCGGACCGCGCCGTTGCGCACGAAACGGACCGGGGTCGCGACGTCCGGCCCGGTGTCGTCGTTCTGGAGGATCGTGCCCATGTCGGCCAGGATCCGGTCGGCCTCGGCTTCGCTCAGGGCCACGCTGCTGTGGCGGTGCACCGTGACCGAGACCGTGCGCAGGCCAGGGGGCGCCGCGGGCGGGTTGACGACGAGGTAGTCGACGTACAGCGAAATGTCGGCGCTCCACTCGATGTTGACCCTGATGTCGACGCCGTTGAAGCGCGGGGCGACGTTGTGCAGGGTGTAGCGGGCCGCGCCGATGAACTTGCCGGCGGGCGGTCCGCCCGGCACGCCTTCGCCGATGGCCACGAAGACCTGCGAGCCGGGCTGGATCAGGTCCCAGTTGAGCCGCAGCAGCCATTCGCCGCGGCGCATGCCCCAGTCGTGGCGGTAGGTCAATCCGGTCCCCTGCAGCGCGGGCTGCACGCCTTCCGTGCCGACGCTCGCTTCGGCGACGGCCCAGGAGCCTTCGGTGCTTGATGAATCCGCGCGCTCCTGCGTTCCGGGGTCGAGGAGCAGTGCTGCGTCCTGGTCGAGACGATCGTTTGGTGCCATGGGAATCTCTTGGTGCGCTTCAAGGGTTGATGATCGGGTTGTAGCGGGCCGAGCCGATGAACTTGCCGGCGCACGGGCCGCCGGATCGCGAGTCCGCATGCATGCTGGATACACAGGATTCCGGCTGCCGCCGGGCTCGAATCGTCAGCCAATATAGACGAGTGGTTTGAGTCGGCAGGATCGATCTGACGGGTCATTAATATGGATCAGTGACCCCGAGTTTTCTGTGGGAAGGAAAGGTTTCGACGCCGAAAGCAGACCCGGTCCTGCGCATGCATAAAAAGCGACCCGCATGCCGCCGAAGCCAGGTTTTGGCGTATCAAATCGACATCGCCAAGCGTGCGCACCCTTCCCGCATGCTAGATTCTGGACACCACAACGGAGTACGACGAGCAAAAGGGGCCCGCATGTTCGGTTTGTCCGCTTTGGATCTGGCGCGCGTGCAATTCGCGTTCACGATGTCCTTCCACATCCTGTTCCCGGCGATCACGATTGGCATGGCCAGCTACCTGGCCGTGCTCGAGCTGTGCTGGCTGCGCACGAAGCGCCAGGTCTACGTCGACCTCTACCACTACTGGCTCAAGATCTTCGCCGTCTGCTTCGGCATGGGGGTGGTGTCGGGCATCGTGATGGCCTACCAGATCGGCACCAACTGGAGCTACCTGTCCGAGTTCGCCGGCAGCATCATGGGTCCGATCCTGTCCTACGAGGTGCTGACCGCCTTCTTCCTCGAAGCCGGCTTCCTGGGCGTGATGCTGTTCGGCTGGACCCGCGTCGGCCCCGGCCTGCACTTCGCGGCCACCTGCGCGGTCGCGGTCGGCACCCTGATCTCGGCCACCTGGATCCTGGCCGCCAACAGCTGGATGCAGACCCCGCAGGGCTATGCCATCGAAGGCGGCCGCATGGTCCCGGCCGACTGGCTGGCGATCGTCTTCAACCCGTCCTTCCCGTACCGGCTGCTGCACATGGTGATCGCCGCCTATCTCACCACGGCCCTGATCGTCGGCGCCACCGGAGCCTGGCAGCTGCTCAGGGGCCGCGACAATCCGGCGGTGCGCAAGATGCTGTCGATGGCGATGTGGATGATCCTGCTGGTGGCGCCGATCCAGGCGGTGGTGGGCGACTTCCACGGCCTGAACACCCTGAAGCACCAGCCGGCCAAGCTGGCGGCCATGGAAGGGCACTGGCAGAACGAAGGCGACCAGGCGATCCCGCTGCTGCTGTTCGGCGTGCCCGACATGGAAGAGGAACGCACCAAGTACGCGGTCGGCATCCCGCACCTGGGCAGCCTGATCCTCACCCATTCCTGGAACGGCCAGTTCCCCGGACTCAAGGATTTCCCGCGCGACGAGCGGCCCAATTCGCTGATTGTGTTCTGGAGCTTCCGCCTGATGGTGGGCCTGGGCCTGCTCATGATCGCGCTCGGCGCCTGGAGCCTGTGGCTGCGACGCAAGCGGGAAGGGGAGGCGCGCCTGTGGCGCAACCGTCTGTTCCTGCGCTTCGCCCTGTGGATGGGGCCGGCGGGACTGGTCGCCATCCTGGCCGGCTGGACCACCACCGAGGTGGGCCGCCAGCCCTGGGTCGTGTATGGGGTGCTGCGCACCGCCGACGCGGTATCGAAGCATGGCGCCGCCGAGCTCGGCCTGACCCTGGCCCTGTTCGTGGTGGCCTATATCTTCGTGTTCGGCACCGGCACCGTCTACCTGCTGCGCATGATGCGCAAGGGGCCGCAGCGCTTCGAGCTGCATACGCCGGCCCGGGGCGGCCCGGGCGAGGAACGCACGCCCAGCCGGCCGCTGTCGGCCGCCGACGTGCAGAACGACGACGACGAGGGCGAGGCCAGCCCGGATCGCCTCGGCCGCGACAAGGAGGAACCCGGTCATGGGCATTGACACCACCGTCATCTGGGCGATCATCATTTTCTTCGCCGTCTTCATGTATGTGCTGCTGGACGGCTTCGACCTGGGCATCGGCCTGCTGTTTCCCTTCAGCCCGAAAAAGCGCGACCGCGACACCATGATGAACACGGTGGCGCCGGTCTGGGACGGCAACGAGACCTGGCTGGTGCTGGGCGGCGAGGGGCTGCTGGCGGCCTTCCCGGTGGCCTATTCGATCATCCTGTCGGGGCTGTACCTGCCGCTGATCTTCATGCTGGTCGGCCTGGTATTTCGCGGCGTGGCCTTCGAATTCCGCTTCAAGGCCAAGGATCACGAGCGCCACCTGTGGGACAAGGCCTTCATCGGCGGCTCGGTGGTGGCCAGCTTCTTCCAGGGCGTCTCGCTGGGCGCTTTTCTCAACGGCATCGCGGTGTCGGGGCGCAGCTATGCCGGCGGGCCGCTCGACTGGATCGCACCCTTCCCGCTGCTGGCCGGGTTCGGGGTGATGATCGCCTACACCCTGCTGGGCGCCACCTGGCTGGTGATGAAGACCGAGGGCGAGCTGCAGGCGCGCATGATCCAGGTGGCGCGTCCCCTGGCCCTGATGCTGCTCGCGGCCATCGTCATCGTCAGCATCTGGACGCCCTGGCGCGACCCGGCGGTGGCGGCGCGCTGGTTCAGCTTCCCGAACATCGTGTTCCTGGCGCCGGTGCCGGTGCTGGTGGCGGTGTTCATCGTGCTGCTGCTGCGCTCGCTCAACGGCCGGGATGAGCACATGCCGCACCGTGTGCCTTTCGTGGCGTCGCTGGCCCTGATCTTCCTCGGCTACAGCGGCATGGCGATCAGCATCTGGCCCCATATCGTGCCGCCCGCGATCTCGATCTGGGAAGCGGCCTCGCCGCCCAGCAGCCAGGGCTTCGCGCTGGTCGGCACCCTGTTCATCCTGCCCATCATCCTGATGTACACGGCCTGGTCGTACTGGGTGTTCCGGGGCAAGGTCAAGGCCGACGCGGGGTATCACTGATGGTCGGGCCACGAAAGGTGACCCGGCGCGAATGGCTGCGGCGCCTGGCCTGGATGGCGGCACTCTGGCTCGGCGGCGTGTTTACCTTGTCGGTGGTAGCCTACGTGATCCGGACCCTCATGCATGCCCTGGGCATGCGTTGAGCATGATTTGATGGCACCGTGTCATCAACCGTGCGCGGCCTGCCGCGCTGGAGGACTACACTGCTGGTGACCCTTTGCCAACAGGAGAGCAGCACGTGTCCCACCCTGACGCGCCGTCGATCAACCGTCCCGCCGACCCCGCCATCACTGTCGCCGTACCGCTACCGCTGTCGGGCGAGGACCAGGCGCGCGCCGATCTGTATGCGCTGCTGTCGCGCCTGCTGCTGGCGGCGCCGGACGGCGCCCTGCTGGACGCGCTGGCGCATGCCGACCCCATCCTTTCCGAAGGGGGCGATCCGGCCCTGGAGCAGGCCTGGGAAGCCTTGAGCCTGGCCTCGGGCGTCATGGACCCGGATGCGGTGGCCGAGGAGTTCGACGCGCTCTTCATCAGCGTCGGCACGCCGCCCGTCAATCCCTACGGCTCGCGCTACCTGGCCGGCTTCATGAACGACACCCCGCTGGCCGAGCTGCGCGCCGACCTGGCGCGCTTCGGCATCGGCCGGGTGCGCGGCGTCGGCGAATTCGAAGACCACCTGGGCGCCCTGTGCGAGACGATGCGCGTCCTGATCACCGGCGCGCCCGGCATTGCGCGCCAGCCGCTCGCGCGGCAGCAGGCCTTCTTCGAAGTCCACATCGCGCCCTGGTACGAACGCTGCCTGGCCGACATCGCATCAAGCGAGGGCGCCAATTATTACCGGCTGGTCGCGCGCCTGGCCGGCGCCTTCCTCGCCATCGAAGCCGAAGCCTTCGTGGTCGGGGAAGCGCTCACTGAATCAATGGTTTAACTGAAGCGAGGCACAGCATGGAACAGCATCCGCAGCTACTTGAACACGGACAGGACGGCAAGCCGGCCGCAGGCGCCGGGCACGATGTGCCGGATCCCAGCCGCCGCGGCTTCCTGAAGGCCGCGCCGCTGGGAGCGCTGGCCGTCGTGGCAGGCACCGCCGAGGCCGCCGATACGCCGGCGCCCCCGCCCGCCGCGAAGCCGCAGGTCAAGCGCGGCTACCACGAAACCGAGCATATCCGCCGTTACTACGAGACCGCCGCCTACTGGTGAGCACAAAGGGAGAACCAGCATGTCCCTCGTGAAGTCCGTCCGCGACAGCGGACTCAAACGGCGCCGCTTCCTGGTCGGCGCCGGTGTCGCCGCCGGCGCCGGCGCCCTGGCCAGGCAGCTGCCGCTGAACGTGATCGAACCGGCGCATGCCGACCAGGCCCCCGACGCCCCGGTGCCCACCGAGATCAAGCGCACCATCTGCAGCCACTGCTCGGTGGGCTGCTCGGTGGACGCGGTGGTGGCCAACGGCGTCTGGGTGCGCCAGGAAGCCGCCTTCGATTCGCCCATCAACATGGGGGCGCACTGCGCCAAGGGCGCCTCGGTGCGCGAGCACGCCTTCGGCGAGCACCGCCTGCGCTACCCGATGAAGCTGGTGAACGGCAAATACGTGCGCATGTCCTGGGACCAGGCCATCAACGAGATCGGCGACAAGCTGATCGAGCTGCGCCAGAAATCCGGGCCGGACGCGCTGATGGTGATCGGCAGCTCCAAGCACAACAACGAACAGGCCTACCTGCTGCGCAAGTGGGTCTCGTTCTGGGGCTCGAACAACTGCGACCACCAGGCGCGCATCTGCCACTCGACCACGGTCGCGGGCGTGGCCCAGACCTTCGGCTACGGGGCGATGACCAACTCCTTCAACGACTTGCACCACAGCAAGGCGGTAATGTTCATCGGCTCCAACCCGGCCGAGGCCCACCCGATCTCGATGCTGCACTTCCTGCACGCCAAGGAGCTGGGCGCGAAGATGATCGTGATCGATCCGCGCTTCACCCGCACCGCGCGCTTCGCCCACCACTACGTGCGGGTGCGCCCCGGCACCGACATCCCGCTGGTATGGGGCATCCTGTGGCACATCTTCCAGAACGGCTGGGAGGACAAGGAATACATCGCGGCCCGCACCTACGGCATGGAAGACGTGCGCAAGGAAGTGGCAAAATGGACCCCGGATAAGGTCTCCGACATTACCGGCGTGCCGGAAGCCTCGGTCAAGATGGCCGCCGAGATGCTGGCCAAGAACAAGCCTTCCTCGGTGGTCTGGTGCATGGGCATCACCCAGCACACAGTCGGCACCGCCAACGTGCGCGCGCTGTCCATCTTGCAGTTGGCGCTGGGTAACATCGGTGTCCCGGGCGGCGGCGCCAACATCTACCGCGGCCACGACAACGTGCAGGGCGCCACCGACGTCGGCCCCAACGGCGACTCGCTGCCGGGCTACTACGGCATCGCCGAGGGCGCCTGGAAGCACTTTGCCGGCGTCTGGGGCGTGGACTACGAATGGATCAAGTCGCGCTTCGGCTCCAAGGAGCTGATGGAAAAGCCGGGCATCACGGTGTCGCGCTGGTTCGACGCGGTCAACGAAGAAAACCAGTACATCGACCAGCCGAGCAATCTGCGCGCCGTGTTCTACTGGGGCCATGCGCCCAACAGCCAGACCCGCCTGCCGGACATGAAGGCGGCCATGCAGAAGCTCGACATGCTGGTGGTGATCGATCCCTACCCGAGCATGACCGCCTCGATGCACGGGCGCACCGACGGCGTCTACCTGCTGCCGGCCGCCTCGCAGTTCGAGACCTCGGGTTCGTGCACGGCCTCCAACCGCAGCATCCAGTGGCGCGAGCGCGTCATCCTGCCGCTGTTCGAGTGCAAGAGCGACCACGAGATCATGTACCTGTTCGCCAAGAAGCTGGGCTTCCACAACGAACTGTGCAAGAACATCAAGGTGGTGCTCAACGAGCCGGTGGTCGAGGATATCCTGCGCGAGATCAACCGCTCCTGCTGGACCATCGGCTACACCGGTTGCTCGCCGGAGCGCCTGAAACTCCACATGGAGAACAAGCACACCTTCAACCCGACCACCCTGCGCGCCGACGACGGTCCCTGCAAGGGCGACTACTACGGCCTGCCGTGGCCGTGCTGGGGCACGCCGGAAATGAAGCATCCCGGCACCCCGATCCTGTACGACCTGAACAAGTCGGTGGCCGAGGGCGGCCTGCCGTTCCGCGCCAACTGGGGCGTCGAGCACAACGGCGAGTCGCTGCTGGCCGCCGACGGCTCGACCAACAAGGACAGCCAGCTCGACGTCGGCTACCCCGAGTTCGACCACGTGTTCCTGAAGAAGCTCGGCTGGTGGGCCGAGCTCACGCCCCAGGAGCAGGCGATGGCCGAGGGCAAGAACTGGAAGACCGACAACTCGGGCGGCATCATCCGCGTCGTCATCGGCCACGGCTGCGCGCCTTTCGGCAATGCACGGGCACGCTGCAACGTGTGGAACTTCCCGGATCCGGTGCCGACCCACCGCGAGCCGCTGGCTTCGCCGCGGCGCGACCTGGTCGCCAAGTACCCGACCTACGACGACAAGGCCAACTTCTGGCGCCTGCCGACGCTGTTCAAGTCGGTGCAGGAGGTCGACTATTCGAAGGACTTCCCGCTGATCATGACCTCCGGCCGCCTGGTCGAGTACGAGGGCGGCGGCGAGGAAACCCGCTCGAATCCTTGGCTGGCCGAGCTGCAGCAGAACATGTTCGTCGAGATCAACCCGCGCGACGCGGCCCAGATCGCGGCCAAGGTCGGCGACTACGTCTGGGTCGAGACCCCGACCGGGGCGCGCCTCAAGATGATGGCGATGGTCACCGAGCGGGTGCCGATCGGCCTGGTCTGGATGCCGTTCCACTTCGGCGGCTGGTGGATGGGCGAGGACCTCGAGCGCCATTACCCGGAAGGCGGCGCGCCGACCGTGCGCGGCGAGGCCTGCAACACGGGCTGGACCTACGGTTACGACGCCGTGACGATGATGCAGGAAACCAAGGTATCGCAGTGCCGGATCGTCAAGGCCTGAGGCGCATCGAGATCAACTGAAGAGCGGAGGAGAACGGCATGGCCGCGAGAATGAAATTTATCTGCGACACGGAGCGCTGCATCGACTGCAACGGCTGCGTGACCGCGTGCAAGAACGAACACGAGACACCCTGGGGCATCAACCGGCGCCGGGTGGTGACCATCAACGACGGCATCCCGGGCGAGCGCTCGGTGTCGGTGGCGTGCATGCACTGCACCGACGCGCCCTGCCTGGCGGTGTGCCCGACCAACTGCATCTACCACACCGAGGACGGCATCGTCCTGCACAGCAAGGACCAGTGCATCGGCTGCGGCTACTGCTACTACGCCTGTCCGTTCGGCGCGCCGCAGTTCCCGGAGACCGGCATGTTCAACCACCGTGGCAAGATGGACAAGTGCACCTTCTGCGCCGGCGGCCCGGAACCGGATACGTCGGAAGCCGAGTTCAAGAAATACGGCCGCAACCGCATCGCCGAAGGCAAGCTGCCGGCCTGCGCCGAGCAGTGCGGCACCAAGGCCCTGCTGGGCGGCGAGGCGAACCAGATCGCCGACATCTACCGCCAGCGCGTCGAGACGCGCGGCTACGGCCCCGAGCTGTGGGGCTGGAAGATCGCCTACGGCCGGCCCAAGCGCGGCGGCGAGATCAAGACCAAGGGCGACCTGCCGCGGGTGAACCAGCAGGTCGGCGACGTGCAGAACGACCCGGGGAGGATTGTCCAATGAAAAAGCTCCGCTATTGCGTCCTGGCGCTGCCGCTGCTGCTGTCCGGCTGCCTCGAGGTCGAGCAGTTCCCCGGCTGGCTGCACGGCGAATATGCAGGCAAGGAAGACCAGCGCCATTTCCAGCAACGCTTCCACAATGACAGGCTGGCCTGGTCGGCCACGGTCCAGAACCGTGCCATGAAGCAGAACGAATACAACCGGGCCAACCCCTGAGGAGCCGACCATGCACGCCATTTCCTCGCGCGCGTCGCAGTTGCTGACGCAGTTGCTGATTACTGGCCTGGTGCTGGCACTGCTGTCGACGGCCGCCTGGGCCGGCGTACCCAACAAGGACGCCAAGCCCGCCTATGCCGAGGAGCAGACCATGCTCCAGATCGAAGGCGATTCGGTGGTGAAGGAGCCGGGCCTGACCAACGCGGCCTCGGGCCGGGTCCACATGGACCGCCACTTCCTGGGCCAGTACGGCGCCACCGAGGCCAACGTCATCGTCCAGCGCGGCGGCAACACCTGGCGCCACCTGCGCAACGGCCCGCTCGCCAGCATCGCCGGCTTCATCCTGCTGGCGGTGCCGCTCCTGATCTTCGTGTTCTACAAGGCGGTCGGCGCCGCCAAGGAAGTACCGCCGTCCGGACGCCAGATCAAGCGCTTCACCAAATGGGAGCGCCAGGTACACTGGGCCACGGCCTACAGCTTCATCGCCCTGGCGATTACCGGCATCATCATCATGTACGGCAAGAAGATCATGCTGCCCTGGATGGGACACGACCTGTTCTCCTGGTTCGCCATCATTTCCAAGTACCTGCACAACTTCGTCGGGCCGCTGTTCATCGTCTGCTCGGTGCTGATGTTCATCACCTTCCTGCGCCGTAACTTCTTCAACCGGAACGACTGGCAGTGGGTGAAGCAGGGCGGCGGGCTGGTATCGCACAAGCATCCGCCGGCCGGCTTCTTCAATGCGGGCGAAAAGGCATGGTTCTGGCTCGGCGTGACCCTGCTGGGCATCCTCATGTCGATCACCGGCCTGATCCTGGACTTCGTCACCTTCGGTCAGACCCGCTACGTGCTGCAGGTGGCCAACTACCTGCACATCGGCGGCGCCGCCCTGTACATCGCCGCCGCGATGGGCCACATCTACATCGGTACCTGGGGCACGCCGGGGGCCTACCAGGCCATGCGCGAAGGCCACGTCGACGAGAACTGGGCCGCCGCCCACCATTCGCTGTGGCTGGAGCAGGTCCGCAACGGTACCGCGAGCGACCCGGCGCACCGTCCGCACCCCGACGCCAGGCCGGGCCGCCCGAGCCCGCGTCCGGGCCCGGCCGCCTGAGGCATAGAGGACCACCATGAAAGCATCCACCATCATCACCCACGGCGCGCTGGCCCTGTTTGCGGTGCTGGCCAGCGGCTGCGACCGCGGCCGCAACCCGAGCGTGGGCGGCATCGAACAGACCAAGTACCCGGGCCAGGTCACGGCCGGCGGCCGCACCGCGGGCGCCATCATCGCCAGCACGGCCAAGCCGGTCACCGATGCGACCTACGCCGGCGGGCAACCGGGCACTGCCGGCGGTTCAGGCGGCAATACCGGCGGCGCGCAACTCGGCGGCTCCACGACCGAAACCGGCGGCGGGCCGTCCTCCGGTGTCGCGCCGTCATCCGGTGCGCAGCCGGGAACGCAAACGCAGCCTGGCGACAACGGCAAACCGGCGGCGCCGGCGCCGGGCACGGTGGAGGCGCCGGCCGCCACCAATGCGGCCCCGCAAGGCCCCGCCGCGCCGGGAACACTGGGAGCCAAGCAATGAACATGAATACACATCGCCCATTGCGCTGGGTGCTGGCCGGCCTGCTGGCCTGCAGCGCTTCCAGCTGGGCGGCCTTGAAGCCGCCGACCCCGGCCCAGCAGCAGGAGGCCGCCGCCAAGAAGGCCGC
>NZ_DKJX01000100.1:462-8597 GCF_002454935.1 Massilia sp. UBA6681 | reverse complement strand
GCGGCCAAGCCCGAAACGGCGTCCGCCACGCGCGACGCCGCTCCGCGCGCGCTGCGGCCCCTGCCGCATCTGGCGGCGGCCGGCGCCGGCCTGCTTGCCGCAGCGGTCCTGATGCCGCTGCAGGACTGGCTCGACCTGGCCAACATCGCCATGCTGTTCCTGCTGGTGGTGCTGCTGGTGGCGGTGCGCTTCGGCCGCGCCCCTTCCGTCACCGCCACTTGCGTCGGCGTGGCCTGCTTCGATTTCTTCTTCGTGCCGCCGCACTTCACCTTCGCGGTGTCCGACTTCCAGTACCTGATCACCTTCGCGGTCATGCTGGCGGTCGGGCTCATCACGGGCCATCTCACGGCCGGTTTGCGCTTCCAGGCGCGGGTCGCGGCCCAGCGCGAGCGGCGCGTGCGGGCGCTGTACGAATTCGCGCGCGATCTCTCGGGCGTGCTGGTGGCGGACCAGGTGGTCGAGGCTACCCAGGCCGTCGTCCGCGACTCGTTCGGGGCCGGAGCGGTCCTGCTCGCGCCCGATGCGGACGGCAGGCTGGCCGTGCCCGGCGCCGTGCCGCCGGGTTTCGATGCGGGCATCGCCCAGTGGGCCTTCGATCATGCGCAAAGCGCCGGCCTGGGCACGGATACGCTGCCGGCCAGCCCGGTGTTCTACCTGCCGCTGGTGGCGCCGATGCGTACCCGCGGGGTATTGGCGATCGAGCCGGATGCGGGGCGCTGGGTCCTGGTTCCCGAGCAGCGACGCCAGCTCGACGCCCTGGCGGCGCTGGCCGCGATCGCGCTCGAGCGCGTGCACTACGTCGAGGTCGCGCAGTCGGCCCTGGTCAGCATGGAGTCCGAGCGCCTGCGTAATTCGCTGCTGGCCGCGCTCTCGCACGACCTGCGCACGCCCCTCACGTCGCTGGTAGGCCTGTCGGAATCGCTCCTGCGCGGCGAGCCGCCGCTGGCGGAGCAGGCCGCCGGCCTGGCCGGGGCGCTACACGAGGAGGCGCTGCGCATGAGCACCCTCGTGACCAACCTGCTCGACATGGCGCGCATCGAGAGCGGCCAGGTGCAGGTCAACCGCGACTGGCAGGCGCTGGAAGAGGTGGTCGGGGGCGCGCTGCGCGCCAGCCGCGCGGCCTTGCGCAGTCACCAGGTGACGGTGCGCCTGCAGCATAACGTGCCTTTGCTGCGCTTCGACGCCGTACTGGTCGAGCGGGTGTTGTGCAACCTGCTCGAGAATGCCGCAAAATATACGCCGGCGGGTTCGCGCATCGAAGTTTCGGCGACGCTGCGCGGCGCGGTGGCGGAGGTCATGGTCTGCGACAGCGGTCCTGGCTTGAGCCCGGGGAGCGAGGATCGGATCTTCGACAAGTTCACCCGAGGCGAGCGCGAATCGGCGCTGCCGGGCGTCGGCCTGGGGCTGGCCATCTGCCGCGCCATCGTCGAGGCGCACGGCGGCGGCATCCGGGCCTGTGCTTCGCCGCTGGGCGGCGCCGCCTTCGTGTTTTCGCTGCCGGCAGGCAGTCCGCCCGACATGCTGGACGCCGAACTGCCCGACGGCTTCGATGAAAGCAAGCAATGAGTGACAAACCGAGTGCCCTGCTGGTCGAGGACGAGCCCCACATCCGCCGCTTCGTGCGCGCCGCGCTGGAGCAGGAGGGCTGGCAGGTCCATGAGTCGGCCAGCATGGCGCGCGGCCTGATCGACGCCGGCACCCGCCGCCCCGAACTGGTGGTGCTCGACCTTGGCCTGCCCGACGGCGACGGCATCGACTTCATCCACGACCTGCGCAAATGGTCGGCGGCCCCGGTCATCGTGCTGTCGGCCCGCTCGATGGAGAGCGAAAAGATCCGCGCGCTGGACGCCGGCGCCGACGACTACCTTACCAAGCCTTTCGGCACCGGGGAACTACTGGCGCGCGTACGCGCCACGCTGCGGCGCCAGCGCCAGCCGCTTACCCGCGACGACGGCAGCGTGCGTTTCGGCAGCGTCGCCGTGTACCCGCAGGAACGCAGCGTCTCGCGCGACGGCAAGCACGTGCACCTCACGCCGACGGAGTACCGGCTGTTGTCGGTCCTGGTCGGCAATGCCGGCCGGGTCATGACCCCCCCCCAGCTCCTGCGGGCGGTCTGGGGACCGGGCCATGCCGGAAACGGGCACTACCTGCGCATCTACATGGGCCACCTGCGCCACAAGCTCGAGGACGACCCGGCCCAGCCACGCCATCTGCTGACCGAAACCGGAGTCGGCTACCGCCTCTGGCTCGGCCAGTAGGCCGGTACCGCGCCAGGAACGCTGGAGCCGGAGCCAATTCATTCACGCGCCGCCCGTAAAGACCGTCGTGTAGACTGGGGTCACGTTCTAATTTGACAACGCGACCGCTTTCCCGATGAGCGCCAACCTGACCGGACACCTGTCCCCGGACGATCCCGATTTGTCGCCCGTCACGCGGGCGATGGTGGCCTTGCGCCGCCCCATCATCGACGCCTGGATGAACGAGGTACGCGCCGCGGTGCCGCAGGCGCAGGAACTGGCCCCGCCGATCGCCGAGAACACCCTGCCGGCCTACTTCGACACCCTGGCCGCGCTGCTCACCCCGGGCCATTCGGCGCGCCTGCTCACCGACCTCGGCGCGCTCGCCAGCGAGCATGGCGGCGAGCGTGCGCGCATGACGAGCTACGACGCCACCGCCGTCATCCACGAGATGCAGATCTTCCGCAACGTCCTGTTCCGCGAACTGGCCCATCACGGCGTGCTGCTGGACGAAGGGCAGCGCGCCACCTTGTTCGCCCACATCGACGCCACCATCCGCGAGAGCGCGAACGCCTTCACCGTGGTGCAGGCGGCCCTGCGCGAGCAGTTCGTCGCGGCGATGGCGCACGACCTGCGCACGCCGCTGTCCACGGCTCAGATGGCGGCCGAGATGATCAACCACACCTCGCAGGACCCGAACGCGCGCCGCTTCGCCGACAAGATCGTGGCCAGCACCCAGCGCATCGACGGCATGACGCGCGAGCTGCTCGACCGCATCGCCTTCTGCAAGACCGGCAAGGTGACGCTGCAGATCGACCATGTCGACCTGGCGGCGCTGGTGCGCGACGTCGTCCAGTCGGCCGAGGTCTTCCACCCGATTACGCTGGCGATCGATGCCCAGCCGCTCGAAGGCTGGTGGTGCGGCGAGGCGATCCGGCGCGCCGTCGAAAACCTGGTCAACAATGCGATCAAGTACGGCGACCGCGAAGCGCCGATCCAGGTGACGGTATCGACCACGGCCGAGCGGGTGCAGCTGATGGTGCATAACCAGGGCCCGCCGATCGCGCCGGAAGACAGCGAGAGCATCTTCCAGCTGTACCGCCGCGCCGGCAAGCAGGGCCTGGCGGAGGGCAATGGCGAAGGCTGGGGCGTGGGCCTGCCTTATGTGCGGCGCGTGGCCGAAGCCCATGGAGGCAGCGTGATGATGTCCAGTTCCCTCGAAGAGGGCACCGCCTTCGTCATCGACATCCCGCTTGACGCGCGGCCCTTTGCCGGGGCGCCAACCGCCGCCTGAACGCTACGCGGACTTCTTCGACATCGTGGCGTGGCCGCCCACCGGCTCGGTCTCGAAGCGCTCGTCGAAGCCGGCGATCAGCGGACGTCCCTTGGCGATTGCCGCCTGCACCGCGGGCAGCGATAGCGAGGCCTTGTGGCTGTCCTGGTCGACCCAGGTCTCGGTGATCCACAGCGCGTCGGCATCGAGCTTGTCCTTGGCGATGCCGTAGCTGAGGCAGCCCGGCATGGCGGCCGTGCCCTCCAGCAGGATGGCGATGAGGGCATCGCGCTGGCCCGGCTGGGCGCGCATTTTTCCGATCAATCCGTACATGGGCGAAGCTTCCTTCTTGTCTTTCCCGGCCTGGGCCCGGGTGGCGAGGGGCAGGGCGGCCAGGGCAACCAGTGTGGTCGCGGCGGTGCGGCGGGTGATGGTCATGGCATGTCCCTGTTCGGTAGAAGGCAAGTATAGGCGCGCGAGGCAGGACGCCGCAAGGAAGCTGCGCAGGATATGTACGCCGGGTTAAGATGGCGCTTTTGCCGAGCCGGCATTCCACAATGGATTCTTCGATGCGACTTTCCCGCCTGACCCTGGCCGCCGCACTGGCCTTGTCGACCCATGCCTATGCCCAGCAAGCGCCCGCGGTCTCCGAACCGGTGCTGCGCGGCCACCTGGCCTTCCTCGCGGACGACCTGTTCGAAGGCCGCGGCACCGGCCAGCGCGGCGGCGAGCTTGCGGTGCGCTACCTCGAGACCCAGGCCGCGATCATCGGCCTGAACCCGGCCTT
The DNA here is from genome assembly GCF_002454935.1 of Massilia sp. UBA6681. Classification (NCBI taxonomy): domain Bacteria; kingdom Pseudomonadati; phylum Pseudomonadota; class Betaproteobacteria; order Burkholderiales; family Oxalobacteraceae; genus Massilia; species Massilia sp. UBA6681. The sequence goes on along the minus strand of NZ_DKJX01000100.1, from coordinate 4,300 downwards.
TCCCAAGGGCGAGGGCTACCGCCAGAAAGTCGAGATCGAAGGCACCAGGCTGCTGCCGGGCAGCGCGGTGAGCTTCCAGGCCGGATCCAGGCGCATCGTGCCGGAGATCGGCAAGGGCATCGTGTTCGGCACCGCCAGCGGGCGCACCCAGCTGTCTTTCGACGCGCCGCTGCTGTTCGTCGGCTACGGCGTATCGGCCCCCGAGGAGAAGTGGGACGACTACAAGGGCCTCGACGTCAAGGGCAAGATCCTGGTCATGATGGTCAACGACCCGCAGCCCACCGTGGAAGAACCGAAGCGCTTCGCCGGCAAGGCCTATACCTGGTACGGGCGCTGGCTGTACAAGTTCGAGGAAGCCGTGCGCAAGGGCGCGGCCGGGGTGCTGCTGATCCATACGCTGCCGTCCTCGTCCTACCCGTGGAGCGTGCCGGCCAACGGCTTCTCGCACGAGCGCTTCCACCTGGCGGGGCCGGGCAACCCGGTCGAAGGCTGGCTGCACGAAGACACTGCGCGCGAGCTGTTCGCGCTTGGGGGCTTCGACCTCGACACGCTGCGCGCCCAGGCCGAGCGGCGCGACTTCCGTCCGGTGGACCTCAAGATCGCCGCCCACGTCGAGATCAAGTCCGCCATCCGCATGGTCGAGCAGTACAACGTGGCCGGCATCGTGCCGGGAACCGATCCGAAACTGAAGGAACAGGCGGTGGTGTATTCCTCGCACTGGGACCACATGGGCATCGACGAGAAGCCCCAGCCCGATAAAACGGACCGCATCTACAACGGCGCCATCGACAACGCCTCCGGCACCGCCGCGCTGCTGGCAATGGCCGCCGAGGCGGTCAAAAAGCCGGCGCGCCGCACCCAGGTGTTCCTGTGGCCGGCGGCCGAAGAGCAGGGCCTGCTGGGCAGCGCCGCCTACGTGAAGAACCCGGCGGTGCCGCTGGCCCGGACCGCCGCCGACCTGAATCTCGACAGCCTGAACTTCGTCGGCAAGACGAAGGACATCGGCGTGCCGGGCGCCGAACGCAGCACCTTGTACGACACCGCCGCGCAGGTGGCGAAGGGAATGGGACTGAAGCTGGCTCCGACCATCCCCGACCTGTCGGGTGCCTACTTCCGCGCCGACCACTTCAATTTCGCCAAGGCGGGCGTGCCGGCCTTTAACGTGGGCTCGGCCGTGTTCTCGGGCGACGGCCACTTCGAGTTCGCCCACGACCACGCCGCCTCGAGCGAGAAGATGGTGGGCTTCAAGAAGGACTACCATCAGGTGAGCGACGAGTACCGCCCCGAGTGGGACCTGTCGGGCATGGTGCAACAAGCCCAGTTCACCCTCAACCTGGGCTATGCGGTGGCCAACGCGCCCGCCATGCCGTCCTGGAAGAAGGGTGACCCCTTCGGCAGCGTCAAACGCTAGAAGGCTCGGCCGCGGCGCCCGCCAGGATCTTCTCCAGCGCCGCCATGTCCACCGGTTTCACCAGGTGGTGGTCGAAGCCGGCTTGCGCGCTGTTGCGCCGGTCCTGGTCCTGGCCGTAGCCGGTCACCGCCACCAGGGTCGCACCGGCGGTGGCGGGGTGCCGGCGCAGGCGGCGCGCCAGTTCGTAGCCGTCCATTTCCGGCAGCCCGATGTCGAGCAGGCAGAGCTCGGGCGCGAAGCTGGCGGCCTGCGCCAGCGCCTCGAGCGAGTCGTGCTCGACCCGCACCTCATGCCCCTGCGCGCCCACGTACATCGACAGCATCTGGGCCGCGTCGACGTTGTCGTCCACCACCAGCACCCGCAAGGCGCCTCCTGGCGCAGCGTCGCCGGCGGCGCCGTCCGCGTCACCGGCGCGTTCCTGGCAGCGCGGCAGGCGCACCGTGAAGCTGCTTCCCATGCCATGGCCGGCGCTGCTCACATGGACGCTGCCGCCGTGCAGTTCGACCAGGCTGCGCACCAGCGCCAGGCCTATTCCAAGGCCGCCGAGCGAACGGTCGGGCGCGCGCTCGCCCTGCACGAACATGTCGAAGGCGCGCTCCTGTTCCGTGGGCAGCATGCCGATGCCGTTGTCGCGCACCTCCACCATCACATTCTCGGCACCCTGAGCGCCGGCGCTGCTTACCGCCACCGTGATGCGGCCGCCGCGCTCGGTGAACTTGGCCGCGTTGTGCAGCAGGTTGCCGACTACCTGCACCAGGCGCTTGCGGTCGCCCAGCACGAAGCAGGGCTGGGGCAGCAGCTGCACCTCGAGGCGGTGCTCCTTGCCGTGCACCAGGGCCTGCACCTGTTCGGCGGCGTCCTGCACGACGGCATTGATGTCGATGCGCTCCTTGGTCAGGACCACCAGGCCGCGCGTGACGCGCGAGACGTCCAGCAGGTCGTCCACCAGGCCGGCCATGTGGCGCGCCTGGCGCGCGATGATGGCGCTGATCTGCTTGACGCGCGCCGGCTCGAGGCTGTCCTGGCCGAGCAGCTGGGCGCCCGAGGAGATCGGCGCCAGCGGGTTGCGCAGTTCGTGCGCCAGCATCGCCAGGAATTCGTTCTTGCGCTGGTCGGCCTGGCGCAGGGCTTCCTCGGCGCGCACGCGCTCGGTGATGTCCTGCATGCTGCCGCGCAGCGCCACCACCCGGCCGTCGGAGCCATGCACGCTCTCGCAGCGGTAGTCGAGCCAGATGCGGTGGCCGTCGGCGTGGAAGGCGTGCAGCTGCAGCTTGCCGCTGCCGCCCTGGCGCACCAGTTCGCCGGTGAGGCGCTGCACCTGCAGCCACGACTCTTCGCTGAGCACGGCGCCGCGCTGCTGCGGGAAGGGCGGCATCGGCCGCCCGAAGATGTGGGGGACCGAATCGGAGACCTCGATCTCTTCGCTGCCGAGCTTCCACTGCCAGGTGCCGAAACGCGCCAGCATGTGGGTCTCGCGCAGCGCCGATTCCTTGGCGGCCAGCTGGCGCGAGCGTTCCGACAGCAGCGTGGCGGCATCGGCCATGGCCGACGCCACTTCCGCGGCCTCGCGCACGTGCACGTCTTCGAGCGGCGGCAGCGTGTCGCCCATGCCGAGCGCCTGCGCCCGGCCCGTGAGCGCCTGCACCGAGCGCGCCAGGCGGCCGCCGATCAGCCAGGCCAGGCACAGGCCGATCGCGAACAGCGCCGCGGCGACGCCCGCCATCAGGGCAAGCTGGTCCATCAACTCCGTGCGCAGGGATTCACGCTGGATGCCGATCGCCACGCCCCAGCCGCTCAGGGGCGAGCGCGCGAAGCTGGTCAGGAGCGGCTTGCCTTCGCGCGAGCGCGAGGCGATGGTGCCTTCCTGCTGGCGGCTGGCCGCGTCGCGCAACAGCGGGTTGACCGGCTGGCCGATCGACTTGTCGCGGTTCATGTTGCGGTTGAAGATGATTCCCTTGCGGTCGAACAGCGAGGCGACGGCGCCTTCCGGCACCGAGGTCGGGCCCAACAGGCTGTCGAACTCTTCCGGACCCAGGCCGATGCTCAGCACGTAGCGCACCTGGCCGCGCACGCGCACCGGCACGTCGACGCTGGCCAGCGCGCTCTTGCGCAGCTGGCCCTGGAACACGTCCGACACCGCCGGCTGGCCGGTGACGAAGACATGCTCGATGGAAGGGGTGGGGTGGCGCGGCAGCGGGGTGCCGTAGTCGACCGCGGTGTTGATCAGCTGCTGGCCGCTGCGGTCGCGCAGCACCGCGTTCATGCGCCCGCCGGCCAGCGCCAGCGCTTCGCGCGCCTGGTAGTGGGTGCGGGCGAAGTCCTCGGCCGCGAGGGCGTCGATGGTGGACAGGGTCTGGGCGATCGAGCGCGCCTCACGCAGCTTGTTGTCGGTGCTGTGCACCAGGGCGCGCACCGTCTGCAGCGTGT
>NZ_DKJX01000100.1:0-388 GCF_002454935.1 Massilia sp. UBA6681 | reverse complement strand
CTGGACACTTGGTAATGCCTGATTCTACGTGACATTTCGCGTGAGCACCGACTTAGTGTGTGCCCAAGGACGTTCAGGCGCCGTCCACCTCGACCGGGCGACGGTGTTTCCGCGGCAGCGTTGCCGGCCGGTTGCCGGCGCCTGCAAGCGTGGCGGCGCAGGCGTCCGCTTCCGGTTCGAACGAGGCCAGCTCTTCCTCCACCGCGGCGCCCAGCTCCAGCACCAGGTCGCGCAGCGCCGGGTCGGCGCGCATGCGCAGGCCCCAGGCGCATACCTGCAGCCGGGCGTGGCGCTTGCCGAGCTGGTAGGCGCAGCGCGCCAGCACCAGCGGATCGCGGCAGCGCAGCGCATAGGTCGGTTCCGGCGCCGCCGCCACGCGCACCACGCG